>JAJZXX010000171.1 GCA_021806205.1 Bacillota bacterium
TGCTGTCATCGTAACGTCCGGATTGGAAAGGGAATGTTGCACACCCGGGTTCTCCCCTTGTCATTCGCGCTTTGGTGTAGGCAGTAGGTTTTCGCCGTACGCCAAACGCGAATCCCAGCCCATCGGGCTGATTTTTTGTGGGTTCCCAGGCCCCCTCTAGACCGAGAATACCTGGCCGATCTGGTGACAGGTATGTTCGTCGCAGTGATGACAAATAACATTAGCGCCAACAGGTGTGAAGCAGCCAATATTCCTTATGGCATCGACGAAACAATAAACCGAGAGGTGCTCAACACCCCACCACTGATGCGCGAATCGGTTTCGCGTTGCGTATCATACCGGTACTTTGCGTATTCACAACGACAAGACGGCAAGTTCTGGGATTTCATCGAATCGTACGACCGGAACATTGACGCCATCATCGACTTAGGGAAGGCCTACCAGTTTAAAATCCTTTGCCATCTGGCCCTTATGGCGTCTTGCCCTCATCCGTCGATTAGCCGCTTCGCCACGCTTTTTGTGTATGAAATCGAGTCGAATGGTTAGGTTATCACTGTATCGGCTAAGGAGGTGGTGATGTGGCAGAATTGCGGCGTCGAGTCTCCCAGTTGGCCAACCGCGCTGAACGCATCGATTTACGGGAGCGCGGGCGGGAAGGGCAAATCATGGCGGAACTGGTCGATGTTCTCCGCGAGTTAACCCTGGAAGTAGAAGAAGTTGGTCAAAATCAGCTCGAATTAGAGGAATACGTGGAGGAAATCGATTCTGACCTAATGTCCTTGGAACAGGACCTGTACGTTGGCGCTGGGAAGGGAGACGACCAATTTGATGATGGAGGGGACGATGAGATCGCCTATATCGAATTGGAATGTCCCGTATGCGAGCTTGAATCCTCCTATAACGAAGCGCTTTTCAATAAAGAGGGCCTGCAGTTAACGTGTCCGCACTGTGGCAACGTCGTATTTGATGCGGATGAGGATGCTCTAATCCTTGATGAAGACCAAACAGGGCGGGATGCACAGGGCGGGGAGTTATTCGATTAACGGCTCATTACGCACGAGGCGGGCACATCACGTGCCCGCCTTTTTCGATGCGCTCGCGGCATAAGCTGGTGACCTGTCCCATAGATATATCACAACTGGGGCGAGGTCCCTGGGGCAGGAGGTGCGAGATGCATGCGTGGCAGTACTTGCCCAATCCGTGGCGACAAGCATTACTCGACTTGGCACGTGATAAGCGCTGCAGTGACCTGGAAGAGGTGAGGTTTCGAGTCGACCGACCCGTCTACCTCTACCACAGTGGATGGAGTGTCCCGCTGTTGATTGACGGGGTCGCCTTATCCACGAGCGCAGTGGAATTGGACCGGATTGTGGGTGTCTTGATCGATCATTCACTGTATGCCCGGGTTAATGAGCTGCGTCAGGGCTTTGTCACGCTGCCAGGTGGCCACCGAGTGGGCATTGTCGGTCGTGCGGTGTCGCATCATGGCCAAGTAGAGACCATTGGCCGTATATCAGGCATCAATCTCAGGGTTGCCCGAGCGGTTGTCGGGCCGGGTGAAGTGTTGACCGAACACCTTACCTCGTTAACCGGGAGGGGCTCGTGGCTTTTGGCATCACCGCCGCGGGCAGGAAAAACTACGATTTTACGAGATATGGTCAGATTTTTAGGCAACCAGGGATGGCGAGTCGTGGTGGTGGACGAACGCTCGGAAATCGCCGGTTACGGGGGGGCCGGCGTCCCGGGGTTCGATCTGGGATTGCATACCGATGTACTGGATGCGTGGCCCAAGTCCGAAGGCATTGAGGTCGCGGTGCGAACTCTCGGTCCCGACATCATTGCGGTCGACGAACTTGGCGACGCGAGTGATTTTGACGCGATTGCCGCTGCCCGGTATGCGGGCGTGCGTGTGTTAGCGACGGTGCATGCCACAAATCCCGATGACCTCAGCATGACTTGGCACAAATCTTTGGGGATGTTTGATGCGCTGGTGTATTTGACAGCGCATCCCAACCCGGGCACGGTGTCGCGCATCGACTGTCGGAAAGAACGCCTTGCGGTCGGCGAGATGCGCGGATGATCGTTAAAGCCATTGCCTTGGCATTGATATTGTTGTCCACTTTGGGCTTTTCCGCCAGAGCGGTGCGGCCATTTCAAATGCGGGTAAGAACCCTGGAACAATGGCAGCAGTTGGTCTTGCATTTAGTGCCGTTGATTGAGTGGCGTCTGACCCCGCTTCCCCAAGCCTTAATGGAGGGCGCGCGCGGTCGCGGTCAGGTGGAACTCGGTGTGGCTTGGTTAACCAACGAGCTTAGCCAAGGCGAAGGAGGATTTTTTGAGTTGTGGCAACAAATGTTGGCGAATGATCCGCATTTATGGGCGGACGACCGCGCCGTATTAGCGGAGTTAGGGCGAGGATTAGGGGTGTCAGGCGTGAACTTCCAGCATGACCATCTGATGGCCACTCATCATGAATTGGAGCGCCTTTGTGCTGATGCCAGGACCCAATGGGCCAAGGATGGTCGGATGCTTGGGGCGTTGGTCGGAGCGGCTGGCGTGATGGTGGTGATTTTGATGCTGTGATGAGGAGTGAGGGCGTGGCGGGTGTGGATCTGATTTTTAAGTTGGCTGGCGTGGGGATTTTAGTGACGGTGGCGTATAGCGTACTGGAACGTCTTGACCGCAGGGAATGGGGGCAGTTGATAGCCTTGGCTGGAATCGCCGTGGGGTTTCTCATGGTGCTGAACGAAGTGGCCCAATTATTTCAGTCGGTGCGCACTATGTTCAACCTCTAAGGGGGACTTCGGGTGTCGGCGTTGTTGCGAGTAGTCGGCCTGGGGCTAATGGCGACGGTGCTCTTGATAGTGATTCGTGAGGAACGCCGCGACCTGTCAGTCATTTTGCGGTTGGCCGTGGGTGTGGCCCTCTTGTTATTGGTCATCCCCGACATCGCCAAAGTCATCGCGGCTATTGTGCACATCTCGGAGTTAGCGCATGTACCCGGGGCGTATGTGGCGCTCTTGTTGAAAGTAGTTGGCATTTCCTATCTCACCGTATTTGTGGCCCAACTGGCCCAGGATTCGGGGGAGCCAGGAACCGGGATGCGGGTGGAGTTGGCTGGGAAAATTATCATTTTAATGCTGGCTATTCCTTTAATAGCCAGCATTGCCGAAACGGTGCTCAAACTCATTCCGTCGTGACACAAGGAGCGAAGTGGATGAAACCGAGGGCGATGCTGTTGATGCCGATTGCATGGCTGGCTTTGTCTGGCGCTGCCAAGGCGGCCAGTGTCTCCCACTTGGTGAATCAACAGATCCACTCACTGAATACCCTAGGCATCCAGCAGGAAATTAATGGGATGGTAGGCCGCGCGGGAGGTCCTTCTCTGCCGGGTCCGGCCGAGATCGTCAACCGGATCCTGCATCATCAGATACCGGTTAGCCCTGCCGTCTTGTTGTCCAAGGTGGGAACCGCCTTGATAGGCGATGTGACACAAGAGGGCCGCATACTGGGCATCATTTTCCTCCTCACAGTATTAGCGGCGCTCTTGTCCAGACTGGGGGACGCGTTCGAAGGCCATGACCAAAGTGGCGTAGCCGGACTTTCGCACATTGTCGTGGTGTCTGCCCTCATTTTGGTCGCCCTACATTCGTTTGCGACGGCTATTTCCATGGTTCAAAGTCTGGTTAGTAATCTGGTTCATTTTATGGAGTCGTTAATTCCGCTTTTGATGGTACTCATGGCGGGCAGCGGCGCGGTGGCGTCCGCGGGCATCTTCCATCCGCTTATGCTACTCGTCACCAATTTGGTAGCGGTGTTGACCAAACGCTGGGTGCTGCCGCTGATATTGATGGCCACCTTAATTGAATTGGTATCGATATGGCTCCCCAAGTTTTCTTTAAGAACCCTGGGAGGGTTATTGCGTCAGGTAGGACTCACGCTTTTGGGGGGGGTTATGACGCTATTTTTAGGGGTGATGGCCGTCGAAGGGGCAGCGGGAGCGGTGGCAGACGGGGTCGCCTTGCGTACTGGCAAGTTCCTCGCCAACACCTTTGTTCCCGTAGTGGGCAAAATGTTTTCCGACGCGATGGAGGCCGTGCTCGGTTCCTCGCTCCTCTTAAAGAACGCCGTTTCGGTGTTCGGGGCGCTCGGCATCATCGCTTTGGTGCTGTTTCCCCTGGTGAAACTGTTCGCCATGATGGTGCTCTATCGCCTGGGGGCGGCCGGGGCGGAGCCTTTGGGCGTCCCTGGAGTCAGCGCTGCCCTAAATCTCATGGCGTCGACACTGGGATGGCTGGTGGCGGTGGCGGGTGCTGTAGCGTTGATGTTTTTTCTCGTGGTCACCGTGGTGGTGGGAACCACCAACGGCGTGCAATTGTGATGGCACATTTAAGTACCTGGTTAAGGGTTCTTATTGTGGTCGTGCTGTTAGGCAACTTGGTGGACTTTATATTGCCCAAAGGGGATTTAAAACGTTACGGCGGACTGGTGGTAGGTTTAGTGCTCTTGGCGGCGGTAGTGAGCCCGCTATGGACCTGGATGCATCATGTCGGCCAAAGTACCAGCCCATACTTTGCGAACTGGACTAACACCGCATCGGGATTTAACCAACAGGTTCAGTCCGAAGAACTGCATCAGGCCGAAGCAATAATTCTGAACATGCCCGGTGTGGTTCGGTGTCGATTATCTCCATCTCAGGAAGGAGGGAGCATTCATGCCGCAATCACAGCTCACCAATCCATCCCCTGGGCCCGTTTGTTGCACTACATCCGATCCGCACTCAAGGTCACCCTGGGGAAGAGCCCCCCGCTGGTCCTCACGGTCGACCGAGTCTCCGGCTGACCTCAATAGCGCTACTAAAAAGATAGGGGGGGATGGGGATGTCTGGATATCGCGACTGGTGGAACAAGTTTATCAATCAGGACCGCAGGGGTCTTATGCGGCTGGTGGTGATTGGCGGCCTAGGCCTATTGCTCTTAGGGTTTGGAAGCTTTGGCATCGGGAAATCGTCACCCCAATCGGTTCCTCACCCGCACTTGTTCGGGCCGACTCAAGCATTAGAGCAGCAAGAGTTGGAGGTGGCTCAACAGCTCTCCGGGGTCATGGACAAGATTCCCGGGGTCACTCACGTTAGTGTGGCGGTCACTCTAACGCGCAGCATTCAGTCCCAATACGTGAATAGCTCCACTGGTGGGCAAGGGACTCAACCGGTTGTGGTTTCAACCAACAGCGGCCAGGCAGTTGTGCCGTTTGACCAAATTGGACCTTTGGTAGGGGGGGTGGTGATTGTCACTCCGGCGGCTAGGCGGCCGGCCATTCGAATGGAGCTGTCGTTGGCTGCCCAGACCTTGTTATCTATCCAAGCTTATCAGGTGTTGGTGCTACCCACGTAACGCGAAATCTCTCTCAACGGAGGAGGATATCAATGAAACGGCCCCAAATCATTCGCTTTGCGGCATTTGTCACCGTCTTGGCAGTGCTGCTGGGTTATGTAGTCTATCACCGGACTAGCCCTGAGTCGCCCGTGTCCAATGGTGGGCAGGTGGCCAAATCCTCAAAATCCCAGTTGGTTAAGCTCGAGAATTACTTTACCAATGTTAGGATGCGGCGCGATCAAATGATGTCGGAGGAGATTGCGAATTTGAAGACCGTCACCGCCAATCCGCAACTCTCCAAGAGCGCACGCGACCAAGCGGCGTCCACCATGGTGCAAGACACCCAGGAATTGAAAGCGGAAACTCGGATCGAAAGCCTCTTGGCCGGCCGCGGGTTTCCGCTGTCATCGGCCACCGTGACCCAGCATGAGGTCGTGGTGATGGTGGGCGCAAGCCAGCTCAGTACGGTCCAAGTGGCTCGTATTGCCGATACCGTAATCGCCGTGACGGGAATGCTGCCCCAAGACGTGGTGATTTATCGAAAGGCTTAACGATCCCCTTATGCGTCTAGGGGGATGAATTCCCGTCCCCCTAGACATCCCTGTCTGCTTGTGGTCTATTAATCAGTGGAAGAAAGGGAGGTATCTCGGTGTTTACGAAGATTCTTGTGGCCAACCGTGGTGAAATCGCGATTCGTGTCATGCGGGCGGCTAAAGAGCTGGGTGTCAAGACGGTGGCGGTCTATTCCGATGTGGACAAGGACGCGCCGCATGTCCAGTACGCGGACGAGGCTTTCCCGATAGGTCCGGCGCAGTCCCAACTAAGTTACTTACATATTCCCAACATTATTAACGCCGCGGTGCATACGGGTGCCGAAGCCATTCATCCGGGTTACGGATTCCTTTCCGAGAACGATCACTTTGCCCGCGTATGTGAAACCTGGGGCTTAGTTTTTATTGGGCCTCCCGCCACAGCTATTCAACAAATGGGCATCAAGGCGGGTGCGCGTCGATTGATGGAAGAGGCGGGTGTGCCCGTGGTTCCGGGCACCGAAGGCACCGTGACCGATTTGGAGGACGCCAAACAGATTGCCCAAAAAATCGGGTATCCGGTTTTGGTCAAAGCATCGTTTGGGGGCGGCGGCCGCGGGATCCGCATTGTGGAAGACGCTGACGGATTGGCCGACGCGCTGGAGCGTGCGAGCCGGGAGGCACAATCTGCGTTTGGCCAAGGCGATGTCTATCTGGAGAAGTATCTGATCAATCCCCGTCACATCGAGATTCAAGTCCTGGCCGATAAAATGGGCCATGTCGTGACGTTGGGCGAGCGGGAAAGCTCGCTGCAGCGACGCCGCCAAAAACTGTTGGAGGAGGCGCCGTCATCGGGAATGACCCCGGAATTGCGCTCGGCTATGAGTGATGCGGCGCGCCGGGCCGCTCTGGCGGTCGATTATGAAAGTGCTGGCACGTTGGAGTTCCTGCTGGATCAATCCGGGGCGTTCTACTTCATGGAAATGAATACGAGAGTGCAGGTCGAGCATGCGTGTACCGAGGTTATTACTGGCGTCGACATTGTTCAAGAACAAATACGGATTGCTCAAGGATTGCCGCTCAGTATTACCCAAGAGGAGGTGAACTTCTCGGGATGGAGTATCGAGTGCCGGATCAATGCGGAAGACCCCGATAAAGAGTTTCGCCCAAGCCCAGGTCAGGTGACGGTCTGGCGCGAACCCGGCGGTCCCTGGGTGAGGGTCGATGCAGCAGCCCAGGAAGGATACACGGTTCAGCCGTACTACGACTCGCTTTTGGCTAAAGTGGTGACATGGGGGAGGGATCGGGACGAGGCCATGCGGCGGATGGCGCGAGCTTTGGACGAGTTTCGGGTCGAGGGTGTCAAGACGACCATCGGCATGCACCAAAAGCTTATGACGGATGAACAATTTAGGCGGGGCGACATTCACATAAACTTTTTGGCCGAACGGTTCAAGGGGGCTTGAGGGAGGAAAGCTGGATGGAACAGGAGACGCTTGCACCTGGGATGTTGCCGGCCGTGCCGAGCATTCATGTCAGCCATGACGCGATCGCCGGGATTGTCGCCCAGACGGCGATGGATGTGGAGGGCGTGGCGGAGTTGGGCGGCAATTTAGTGTCCGGATTGCACGACATACTGGGTCGCCATGCGACGACTCGGGGGGTGCATGTTGACGTCGTCGATGGCCGAGTCGATTTGTCGGTACACTTGGTCGTTCGCTATGGGGTCCGTATCCCTGATGTGGCTCAACATGTTCAACAACAGGTGAAAGCCGAAGTGGAGCACGCCACCGGCCTTTTGGTGAGAACGGTTGACATTCACATTCAGGGCGTCTTGTTTTCTGATAGGGAAGGCGAAGAATAATCGAGGGTGGAATTGTGAGTTGGGACAGGAGGAGAGTGTGGCTCGTCATTATGCGCGGGAATTAGCCCTAAAGGTCTTATACGAACATGATGTCGCCCACACCTCAGTGGACGCGGTGCTCGAACGGACGATTGGGGGGGCCTCGGCGGCCGACGGCGCCTATGCCAGAACCTTGGTGGAAGGTACCATGGGGTCGCGTGATCAACTCGATCAATGGATTCAGGCGGCTGCCCATGACTGGCGCCTGGAACGGATGCCTGCCATTGACCGCAACATTATCCGCTTGGGCTGCTATGAAATGGTTCATGAGCCGGCGGTGCCGATATCGGTTATTATTGATGAAGCTTTAGAGTTGACCCAGTCCTACAGCACCGACGATGCCAAGCGCTTTATCAATGGCGTGTTGGGCACTATTGCTGAGCAAGTGAGGCCGCATGGTGATACCGATCGCCAGTGACCCTTGGGCCTTAGGAATAGACACCAGCGCCTACACCACCTCAATCGCCGCAGTGCATGCGTCTGGCCGATGGATTCAGGAGCGACAGGTTTTGGATGTGCCGTCGGGCCATCGCGGTCTGCGATCTAGTGAGGCTTTATTTCAACATGTGAGGAACTTGCCGGATTTGGTGAACCGGGTGCTGGACCAACTCGAGCGCGAGGCATTGGTGGCGGTAGCGGTCTCGGTTGCCCCGCGCCCCGCACGGGATTCGTATCTTCCGGTATTTTCGGCGGGGGCGAGTGTGGCGAAGTGCCTGGCATCGCTCGGGTCGGTGCCGCTATTGGCCACGACCCACCAAGAAGGGCATATCCGCGCGGGATTGGCCGGGACTGGCTTGGGGGTCGATCGACCGTTTCTGGCATGTCATATCTCAGGTGGCACCACCGAGTTGTTGTCCGTGCAAAAGGGTCGACACGGTTTTGCCATGACCTTGCTGGGGGTCAGTGACGATTTGTATGCAGGCCAAATGATTGATCGCATCGGCGTCTTATTAGGGTTGGGATTTCCGGCGGGGCCGGGGGTGGACCAACTGGCTGAGTCCGCCCCGGCTGCCTATCCGATTCCTTGGAGTCGCCCCCGTTTGCGGGAGGGGCTCTGGCGTACAAGTTTTTCTGGCCCCACATCCCATGCGGAGCGCGCGTTAGCGAAAGGCGCCCCCAAGGCGGAAGTTGCACGGGGCGTCCTAGAGTCGTTGGTTGCGAGTTTGGTCCACTTAATCCAAACCGCAGCGTCGCCGCAAGACCTCTTAATTATAGGGGGAGTCGCAGCCAATAGCCTCCTGAGAAAAGAGATGTCAGGGCGGCTAACCCCTGGGGGATTTCGGATATGGTTTGCCGACCCCGACTGGAGCCGGGATAATGCTATTGGAGTGGGATATCTAGGCTTAGATTTTTGGCGACGCCAGAATGAAGGCGGGAGGGAATAGCATGACGACATCACTGAAGGGAAAGCCCGCGGCGGATTGCGTCCGCGACGGGGTGAAGTCGCGGGTCGACGAAAGGCGTCAAAAGGCCGGATCGGTGCCGGGATTGGCGGTGGTGCTGGTAGGTCGGGACCCCGCCTCGGAAATTTATGTGGCGAAAAAACATAAAGCCGCTGTGGCGGTGGGTATGCATTCGTTTGAATGTCGGCTCGATGCGAATTCTGGTACGGGGGCGGTCCTCGATGTGGTGTCTCAGTTAAATCGAAACCCGGACGTGCATGGTATTTTGGTCCAGCTTCCCCTGCCCGACGGGGTAGATAGCGATGCGGTAATCCAGCACATCGACGCGGCCAAAGATGTGGACGGACTGGGCCGATTGAGCCAGGGGGCGTTGGTGCAAAATCGACCGGGGCTCCGTCCTTGTACGGCTGTAGGTATCATTGATCTATTAGATTATTATGAGGTGCCTTTGGAAGGACGACAGGCCGTGGTGGTGGGACGCAGCAGCTTAGTGGGCTTGCCGACCGCGTTGCTTTTGATGCACAGAAACGCCACGGTGAGCGTTATTCATTCAAAGACTCCCTCGCCCGCTCGCATTGCCCGAACCGCCGATATTCTGGTGGTGGCCGCGGGACGGCCGGGTCTGGTGACGCGGGAATGGATCAAGCCCAATGCGGTGGTCGTGGATGTTGGCATCCATCGTACCGACAGCGGCATCGTCGGGGATGTGTTGGCCGACGAGGCCTGGGGACACGCTGGCGCCTTTACCCCGGTCCCAGGCGGAGTCGGGCCGATGACCATAGCCGAGTTGTTGCACAACACTTGGATGGCGTTCCAAACCCAGGTCGTCGCGGGGTGATGGAGCAGCCGATCACCGTGAGTCAACTGGTGGCAGAGATTCGCCAGTTGGTGGAAGGCGTACCGAAGTGGCAGAAGGTGTGGGTGATAGGGGAGTTGTCGGGGGTCAAGCACCACACCTCGGGGCACTGGTACTTCACTTTAAAGGATGCGACGGCGCAGATGCGTGCCGTCATGTTTAGAAGATCTGCCCAGACGCTCTCCGCGCCCTTGCGCGATGGGATGGCGGTGATGGCTTTTGGCCGGGTGGGGGTATTTGAGCGAGACGGGCAAACCCAGCTTTATATCTCCATGATTCGCGACATGGGGCGCGGCACCGAAGATTTGGCGTTGCAACTCTTAAAGCAAAAACTCTATGACGAGGGGCTGTTTTCCCGTCCCAAACGGGGTTTGCCCCTGTTACCGCGTGCGATTGCGGTCGTGACGTCGGCTAGCGGGGCCGCCCGATACGATATCGAAACGGTAATCGCCCGCCGATATCCCGGCATGGGTGTGATTTTATACCCGGTGACGGTTCAAGGCGATAAGGCGGCGGAGAGCATCGTCAAGGCGATGCAGTCGGTAGCCGGAAGCATCGCGGATGTGGTGATTATGGGACGGGGCGGTGGATCTAAAGAGGATCTCGCAGCATTTAATGATGAACGCGTCGTACGGGCCGTTTTTCAATGTCCCGTGCCGGTCATTTCTGCCGTGGGTCACGAAATCGATACCACGTTGGTGGATTTAGTAGCGGATCTGCGTGCGCCGACTCCGTCGGCGGCCGCCGAACTGGCCGTGCCGGAACTCGCGCAGTTAAGGCTGTGGTTGAAGGCCTTGGCTCAACGCTTGGACTCGGCCCTGGTCCGGCGGGTCAGCGTCGAGAGAGGTCGATTGTCGGGGTGGGTCGAGCATGGCCTCTTGGCCCACCCGGATAGACTATACCGCGACTATCGCCATCAGGTGGATCGCCTGACCGAACGCAATGATCGGGCTTTTGAGCGCATTGTGCATCAGGCGGTGCTCAAGCATACTAAATTGGTGGACGGCCTTCGCCTGTTGAACCCGGAGTTGCCGCTGGATCGTGGTTATACCTACGTCACCGACGAATCGGGTCAGTTGACGTCATTTAATGCGGTACAATGGGAAAAGCCCTATCGGGTGCATTGGACCGATGGAAGCTGGTGGATGACACCGATAAGGCGGGGGGACGCGAATCATGACCGATGAACTGAGCTTGGACCAATACGAAGGCATCATGGCTCGCCTGGAAGAGATTGTCAAGCGTTTGGAGGCGGGGCAGGCACCACTCGGTGAGAGCTTGCGTCTCTATCAAGAGGCCAAAGCCCTTAGTGCCAAGGCTGACGAGTTGCTGAACCGGGCCCAATCTGCAGTGACTGAGTCGGCCGTTGTGGAGAAGTCGGAGGACGGTTAACATGGATGTGGCCCTTTGGATGGAGGAGTCACGGTCCACCATTGATCAGTGGATCGAGGCAGACTTTCCTGGGCAGCCTGATGGCAGCCAATCCATTGAGGCCGCCATGCGGTACTCGCTTTTGGCTGGGGGCAAGCGATTGCGTCCGCAACTGGTGCTAGCCAGCGGAGCGTATTTGGGAATCGTTCCCAAACGTCTAAGACCGGCCTGCCTGGCCGTGGAGTATCTGCACACCTATTCGTTGATTCATGATGACTTGCCGTCCATGGACAACGACGACTGGCGGCGCGGCATGGCTACCTCCCATAAAGTGTTTGGCGAGGCCCTGGCCATATTAGCGGGCGATGCGCTTTTGACGGAAGCGTTCGCCAAGATGTCGGAGTTAGTAACCCTAGGGTTTAGCCCTCCAAAGGTGGTATCGGCTACTCAGCTGCTGGCTCATCGTGCGGGGCGTCGCGGATTGGTCCAGGGCCAGGTGCTGGACCTTGCGGCGGAAAATCGAGACATTAGTGTTGATGCACTCCAAGAAATCCATCGACTGAAGACGGCCGCTCTCATCGAAGCATGTGTTGCCATTCCCGCCGTTCTGGTGGGCGATCGGCAATCCGAGGAGGCGTTGTTGCATTATGGACGGTACTTCGGGTTGGCTTTTCAAATGGTGGATGATATTTTGAATGTAGTGGGTGATGCCACTGAGTTGGGTAAGGCGACGGGTACGGACGCTGGATTGGGCAAGGCCACCTATCCCCGTCTGGTGGGGATGGAACGGGCCCAAGCCGTGTTGTGGCAGTATGAAAAGGAAGCCTTGACGCGGCTAGATATCGCCCGGGGACCGCTGCTGAGCGGCCTTTTAACGTTTGCTATGGATCGGAAGTGGTGAGGAGGACGACATTGGCTACGTTGCTGGAAAAAGTTCACTCTCCCGAAGATTTTCGTCATTTTAGTGTTTCGGAGTTGCAGCGGTTGGCGCGTGAATTGCGCGAACAAATCGTAGCGACCACAGCCCGGACGGGTGGACATATTGGGGCGAGCCTAGGTGCGATTGAGCTAATCCTAGCCTTGCATTATGTCTACGATACCCCCGAGGACAAGCTGGTTTTTGATATTGGCCACCAGGCCTATGCGCACAAAATCCTAACCGGACGACGAGAACAGTTTGACGGGATTCGGCAATTACGGGGGTTGTCGGGGTTTTTAAAGCGCCACGAAAGTCCGTTTGATGTTTGGGAGGCGGGCCATGCCGGCACGTCTTTGTCAGGGGCCTTGGGACTGGCGGTGGCCCGGGATTTAACGCACCAATCGTATCATGTGGCAGCAGTTATTGGTGACGGCGCGCTGACGGCGGGAATGGCGTGGGAAGCATTGAATCAGTTGGGGCATTTGCACACCAAGATGGTGGTCGTGGTCAATGACAATTCAATGTCGATCGCGCCAAATGTTGGTGCGTTTTCGCGATATCTGACCGATTTAAGAACGGCCCCCGGGTACCTGCGCTTAAAGCAGGACATTGAGGCGATTTTGGATTCAGTCCCAGTATTGGGCGGTCCCCTGAAGCGGGCCGGGGAGCACATTAAGGATGTCTTGCATCATGCGGTTCTGCCTGGCAACGTATTTGAGGAGTTAGGGTTTAAGTATTACGGACCGGTGGATGGCCACGACCTCTTTAATGTCATTTCGGTTTTGCGAAACGCCCGTGAGTATCCGGGGCCGGTGGTGATCCACGCCATCACCCAAAAAGGCAAAGGCTACCGTCCTGCCGAGGAAATGCCCGTCCAATTTCACGGTCCGGGTCCCTTTGAGATTACTTCGGGTCAAATCATCAAAAAACAAGAAGCGCCGACCTATAGCCAAGTTTTTAGCGAAACCCTGGTAGAAATTGCGGCCAAGCGGCCGGAGGTGGTTGCCATTACGGCAGCTATGCCCGATGGCACCAAACTCGACTATTTCCAGTCGCATTTTCCGGACAGATATTTTGATGTCGGGATTGCCGAACAACATGCCGCAACCTTTGCAGCCGGATTGGCCACGGCGGGTTTGAAGCCTGTTTTCGCAGTGTATAGTACCTTTTTGCAGCGAGCCTACGATCAGGTGATTCATGACGTCTGCCATCAGAATCTGCCGGTTGTCTTTGCCGTCGATCGGGCCGGGTTGGTGGGGGGCGATGGCGCCACCCATCAAGGCATCTATGATATGACTTATTTGCGATGCGTGCCGCACTTGGAGATAGCCATGGGTAAGGATGAGGGAGAAATGCGCCGGTTGATCTACCAAGCCATGGATCGACCAAACCCGGTGGCGATACGGTACCCCAGGGGGCCAGGGCGCCGAGTGGTGCTGGAAGACCCCGTGGATCCGATTGAATGGGGCCGGGCGGAATGGATTTTTCATGGACGCGATTTGACCATCATTGGTATTGGCCCAATGGTGTATAGAGCCATGGAAGTACGGGAACTTTTGAGTGAAGCGCATTTTGATGTGGGGGTTCTTAATGCGCGTTTTGTCAAGCCCTTAGATGAAGCCGCATTGCGTGAGGCCGTCGGCGAATCGCGTGCCATCATGACCTTGGAGGAGCATGCCGTCGCCGGCGGGTTTGGATCGGCCGTGGCTGAATGGCTGGCTAATCAGGGGGCGGTCATGCCCTTGCGTCTGGAAGGGCTTCCCGATGTGTTTATCGACCATGGTCCGACCGATTATTATTTGGATATGTACGAACTGTCCGCGGATGCGCTATATCGCAAGGTTGAGGCTTGGCTTCATGGGATGGCGATTACGCCTCGGTCATGACGGAGCGCCGCCGTTTGGATATGTGGCTCTTGGACCAGGGACAGACACAAACGCGAAGTCGTGCTCAGGCGTTGATTATGGCGGGCAAGGTCATGGTTAATGGGAGGATCGAAACCAAAAGCGGGCGATTGATTACCGAAGGGACGGATACGGTCCGGGTTTCGGAGCCACTGCCCTTTGTCAGTCGGGGTGGGGCCAAGCTGGCCCATGCCTTAGACACGTTTCGAATTAGTCCGGTCGGTTGGAGCGTCATTGACATTGGGGCGTCAACCGGGGGATTTACGGATTGCTGGCTCCAGCGAGGCGTGGATCAAGTGTTTGCGGTGGATGTGGGTTATGGGCAGTTAGAATGGCGCCTACGTCAAGATCCTAGGGTTGTGGTGATGGATCGTACGAATGCTCGCTACTTGACGCGCAATAATTTCCCCGGGGAGACGGTTATTACGGGGGCATCGATTGATGCCTCGTTTATTAGCCTTCGGTTATTGTTGCCGCCTTTGTTGCGCATCTTAGAGCCCCAAGCGACCGTCATTGCCCTCGTTAAGCCCCAGTTTGAGGCCGGACGCGGCCGAGTCGGCAAGGGCGGCGTGGTGAAAGATGCCCAGGTCCATGAACAGGTTCTTTTCAACGTGATTGAGACGGCCCGAGCCATCGGATTCGAAGTCGCAGGACTGACGACATCGCCTATTCGGGGCCCCGAGGGTAATATCGAGTTTTTGTTGCGTTTAGGAATAGAAAATCCTAGCGGGTTAGGCGGCGATATGAAAGAGACGGACGACCGGATTGATATCCCGGCCGTTGTCCAGACGGCATGGAAAGCGGGGGAGCGGGATGGGTAACCTTCTGGTTTGGCCCAATCCTGAAAAAGATCAGGTACGCGGTCTGGTCCTGCGAATGAATGATTGGCTCAAGTCACACGGGGTTGCCTTGATCATGCCTGATGACCTGGCACGCCAGGTGGGGCTAGATGAAAATGGTCGGGATTGGAATGAACTGACGTCGATGGAATTTGTGGCCACAGTCGTCCTGGGAGGCGATGGAACGTTGCTTCGAGCCGCGAAAAGGCTGGCTCAACTGGAGGCCCCCATTTTAGGGGTGAACTTGGGCCACCTGGGGTTCTTAACGGAGGTGGAAGTTCCGGACTTGTACGCGTCTTTAGGCGCGGTTCTCCGTGGAGAGTTTGTTTTTGACGAACGAAAGCTTCTGTGTTGCCAGGTGGTTCGCGAGGGAGAGGTGTTGGCGACTTTTGACGCCATGAACGATGTGGTGGTGGCCAAGGGACCTTTCGCCCGTTTGATTCATTTGGAGACATTTGTGGACTCGGCTTACGTTACCACCTACCCGGCCGACGGCCTCATCATCGCGACTCCGACCGGGTCGACCGCCTATTCCTTGTCGGCCGGAGGACCGATTCTCACCCCGGATCTCGATGTGATGGTCTTAACGCCAATTTGCCCTCATTCATTTTTTGATCGGTCCCTGGTGCTCAGTCGTCAAACCGAGGTGCGCATTCGAATTCGCACCATGCATCGGGATACCCTGGTGACGATTGACGGCCAAGAGGTACATCCGTTAGAGGACGGTGATGAGGTCGTAGTTCTAGCATCATCCATTTCCGTTCGGTTAATCCGGCGTCCTGGGTGGAGCTTTTTTCACGTACTGCGCGGATGGCGTAAAGGCCATTAGACGAAGCCTTAGAGGTGAAGTGATGCTGACTCAGTTTGATATGGAGAATTTTGCTCTCTTTAACAGGGTTCGGGTAACCTTTGAGCCGGGACTCAATATCCTCACAGGTGAGTCGGGCGCAGGGAAGTCATTGGCACTCGAGGCTTTGGCGGCAACATTTGGCGGGAGGTTGCCGCAAGAGCGAATCGGACCTTGGGGCCAGGGGACGCGGCTTCGGGCCACACTCGCCTTGGCCGAGGACGATCGGCGGTGGCAACCCCTGATCGATTTGGGTTTGGATGCCGATGCCGTTGTCATTGTTGAGCGACAATCGGGTCGCGATGGCCGTTCGACGTATCGCATCCAGGGCCAGGCGGTTCCCGCCAGTGCCGTCAGGACGCTTGGGGAAAATCTCTTGGAATATGTGGGCCAAAATCAGTTGTCCCGCATATTTAGCCGTAGTTATCTCTTAGATTGGATCGACAGCTATGGGGGATTGCAGGAGTTAACCCATGCAGTCAAAGATGCCTATCGCACGTTTATGCGCTATGATCAGGAGTTAACGGCATTAGTGGAATCCTTTAGCAAGGTGGGGGATTTGGAGGAGCGGCGCCGGGTGCTTCAAGAGTTGCAAGACGCCAAGATTGAGCCTGATGAAGATGTGAAACTCGGTCAAGAACTGACCCGCTTAAAGGCGGGACGGCATCTTATGGAAGCAGGACAAGCTTTGTACCAGCGACTGGACGGATCGGTGAATCAAATGGGGGTTTTAGGGGCTCTGGATGAAGCGTATCGCCTTAGCCAAACAGTTATCCGTTACGATGCCGACCTGGCCAATGTTGAGGCGGCGCTCAGTGATGCGCTGAAGGCCGTGGGCGAAGCCCGGCTGGAAATTACCGAATGGTTGCAGCGCGTCGATTTGGATCCGGCTCGTTTAGAAGAATTGGAATTTAGAGCCGATATTCTCAGTCGGTTGAAACGTCGTTACGGACCGGAACTGGCTGATGTCCTCGATTTGAGAGAGTCCCTGGTGCAGGAAATTCAGAATCTCGAGAACATCGAATGGGAAGTGAATCTGGCCCGGCGCCGACAAGAAGTGGCCCAACAAGCCTTGTCCGAGTGTGCCCAGACCTTGTCGAGCGCGCGCCAGGGACTTTTAGAGGCCGCATCCCGCGATTTGACGGTGGCCATACGCCAAATGGAGATGCCTACCGGGCATATCCGGCTGGAGCTTCATCGGGGCGCGGTCATTGACGAAGGGGGAGGCGACGTCCTCACGCTCTATTTTTCGGCGAGTGAGGGGCAAGTGGCTCGTCCCATTGTCAAAGTGGCCTCCGGGGGAGAGATCGCCCGAGTCGCTTTGGCATTGGCGGTGACCGGGCACACCATGTCAGGCATCATCTTTATTTTTGACGAGGTCGACCAAGGCTTGGGTGGTACGAGCGCCGATCGCGTGGGGTGGATGTTAAGGGAATTAGGAGATCGCGGCCAAGTGCTGGCTGTGAGTCATCAGGCGGTGGTGGCGGCCCGTGCCCGTCGCCACCTTCGGGTCTTAAAAAGGGTCGAAGAGGCCCAAAGCATTTCCCAGGTGGGCCCCGTGGCTTCGCAGGAGCGAGTGCAAGAAATTGCCCGGATGCTCAGCGGATCCGAAGAGTCGATCGCCTTGGCGCATGCGAAAAGTTTGCTGGACGAGAGGACCCCAGGTTCATGACGGATGGTCCGCGGATACTAATGTCCAGCCTGCCCATCGGAACCGGACACGACATTGCCGCTCGGGCTTTGGCTGAGGCGTTCGTCATGCAAGGTGCCCAGGTAGAGTTTTCCCACCACATGGTGGCCGATATGCGTCTGCAAACCCACCTCTATTTTTTTGGCATTCGTTATGTGCCAGGATTATATGGCTCGCTGTTTCGGTTGGGGGATCGTGTAAACGCCCTGTGGAGAAACCACCGCAAGGGTTGGCGTGAAGTGGGTCACACGGTTTTGAAATCTGTCTACGAGGTGTACCGACCCGAGATTGTCGTCGCTACTCATCCATATGGGCTCACGGCATGGTCGGCAGTGAAGGAGGAGCATCCCGAACTCCGATTGGTTGGAGTTCTCACCGATCTGTCGGTCCATCAATTTTGGTACGAACCGGCCACGGATGCCTATGCCGTCTGGTTCCCGGAACAGGTGGACGACTTGGCTCGCTTCGGTTATAACCGCCAGCGGGTTTGGACTGCAGGAATCCCCATTCGGGCATCGTTTAGTCAACCCAATCCCTTGATTGGCCGGTTGCGTCAAGGTCCGGTGGTGCTGCTCGGGGGAGGGCTGGGGTTCGGCCCGTACATGCGTATTTTAAAGCGCCTGGCGGAAGTCGACTTGCCGGTGTTAGCTATTTGCGGACATAACGAAGCATTGCGATTCCGGTTAGATGAATATCGCTGGCCCGAACGGATCCATATCGTGGGATATGTGGAACACATGCCCACCTTGTTGAAAGCGGCGCGTCTGGTGGTCGGTAAACCGGGCGGGGTCACAGCCGCTGAAGTCTGCCAATCATCTGTTCCTTGGATTCTCACCCATTGGATTGCAGGGCAGGAAGAGGTGAATCGCGATCGCCTAATCATGCATGATTTAGCGATTCGCGGTGACAATAATCTCAATCGGCTGGTATGCGAGTTGACAGAGCCGAGGTCACCCTTAAGCCAACGCATTATTGACAGCCAGCACCGCTGGGCCCGGCCCGATGCGGCCAAAGAGCTGTCTGTCCGTATTTTAGGGTTATAAACGCCGCGATTTTTCGCCAAAGCTTGATGCCCCCGTTGCACTGTGACTTTCCTAGGTTGCTATCACCTACCTATGTTGCCGGGAATGAAGGCATTCGCCTTTAGGACAGGTTAAGAGGCGAGGGGGTGATGAGGTGGGAAGACGCACAGGCAAATTCGTTAAGATACTGGGACTCATCGCGGCCCTAGCGGTTATGGCGGTCGGAACCTCGGTGCCCGCCCAGCGGCTTTTGGCTTTCCCTGGCCGGCTGGATGAAGTTCAAGGGCAGAACATTACGGTACCTTGGTCCCGGTGGCTTCCGCTTACCATTGCCGCAGACCATCAAAAACCTCGGATAATTTCCGGCGCGCAGGTTATCAAGATGGAGGCGCCGAAGGCAGGGCATTACTGGGTTAGATTGCGGTTGTTCGGCTGGATCCCGTTCAGAGGTGTGCCGGTTGATGTCATGAGACCGCAGTACGTCATACCGGGAGGCGAGTCATTAGGGATCGTCGCGCATACCCAGGGAGTGATGGTGACTGGATTTGAGTCAATCTACATTCGTGGCCGGGCCAGTGATCCTGCCGTTCAAGCCGGGATTGAACGGGGCGACGTGATCCTGCGGGTAGACCAAAGGCCTGTTGCCAACGTAAAGGTGCTCCAAGAGCGGATTGCTCAGGACGGTAGCCGGCAAAAAGCCGTACATCTACTGGTGCAGGGCGCGCGCACCGACCACGAACGCACCGTGATGCCCCTATGGTACGACCACGCCTGGCAGATTGGGGTGGTTGTCCAAGACAAAACCAGTGGAGTAGGCACGCTGACTTTTTATAATGGCGTAACCGGCCAGTACACCGCTCTCGGACACAGTATCAGCGACGGATTAACCAGGCGCCCCGTCAGTTTGAGCACGGGGCGCGTCACCGGCGCCGACATTGTTGGCGTTGTCCCCGCCACTCAAAGTCAACCAGGGCAAAAAGTGGGAATTTTAGCCGGGCCAGGTAATGTGTCGGGGACAGCGGGTTTCAATGGTCGCTTTGGCGTGGTCGGGCGTCTGGACCATAGGCCGGTGTTGGGGCCCCAAGAAGCGCTCCCGCTGGCATTGCCGGATCAGGTCCATCCTGGGCCGGCGAAACTGGTTACCGTGCTCGCTGGGCAAGTTCCGAAGACCTTTACCATCGATATTCTGAAAACAGCCCCCCAATATTCGCCCGAGGTCAAAGGCATTATGTTCAAAGTTACCGATCCAAAACTTCTTCAGCATACCGGTGGAATTATTCAGGGGATGAGCGGTAGCCCTATTATACAAAATGGGCGGGTGGTAGGCGCCGTGACGCACGTTTTGGTTAACCGGCCTAATTTAGGATTCGGATGCTATGCGTATTGGATGGCATCGCAAAAAAGCTATCGTGGCTTGTAATTTGGGTCAGGGCGCCTATGGGTATCCTCAGCGCTCTGCCCAAACTTTTTCGAGAAAGATTCGATCGACACCACAAGGATTCGCCTGGAATGATAGAGAATCGTTCGACGAATTCTCCGAGTTTTTTGGGGGAGGGATCTGCGTTTGGTGGGTGCCATGGCACCAGCAGCAAGGGATCGCGGCAGTCTGGCATGCGTTTGCACGTGTCTAATGTTGTCGAATCGTAAGCGAGAATACTAGGCCTGTCGCGATCCAGTCAGCAGGAAATCGTTAAAAATAGGAGAAGTGTTAAACGAGAGCGAACATGGCAAATTTTTACGGGGGCAGGAGGCTAGCAGTGTGGCAATTCAGGTTTTAATTGCAGATGACAATCGCGAGTTTTGTGAATTGCTTAAAGAGGCGGTGAGGCAGGAGGACGGCTTGGAAGTTATGGGGACGGCCAACCATGGCGTGGAAGTGTTGGAGTTCTTAAGTCGCCAAAGACCGGACGTGATCGTTTTGGACATTATCATGCCCCATTTGGACGGGATTGGGGTGCTGGAGCGGATGGGCCAGATGGAGTGGGATACCCGTCCCAAGGTGGTGGTGCTCACAGCGTTTGGTCAAGAAACCATGACGCAAAAGGCTTTAGAACTGGGAGCGGACTATTACATCTTAAAGCCGTTCAACCTCAAGGTGTTGGCATCGCGCATCAAGCAATTGGCTGGATCGCCAGCCACAGAGCGTAAAACCGGCTTGCCTTCGGGTAAGCTTGCCCTCGTTCCCGTCAAGCATCTCGACATAGAGGTCACGAATATGATCCATGAAATTGGGATCCCAGCTCACATCAAAGGCTACCTGTATCTTCGGGAAGCCATTTTAATGGTGATTAATCGGGTGGATTTGCTGAGCGGTGTGACCAAGGAGTTGTATCCGGCAATAGCCGCCAAGTACAAAACCACGCCGAGTCGTGTGGAAAGAGCAATCCGGCACGCCATCGAAGTGGCCTGGTCGCGCGGCAATGTGGATGTCATTAACGGAATTTTTGGCCACACGGTGAATCGCGATCGCGGCAAACCGACCAACTCGGAGTTCATCGCGATGGTGTCGGATAAGTTGCGCATGCAGATGAAAGCGAGTTAAGTCTACTCTCATGGGCCGTCCCGAGCGGGCGGCCTTTTTTGTCGGACGTGGCTCGAATGGATTGTCATGGACTAGCCGACAAATACTCCTGAGCGGCCGTTTACCCTCGGCCATGGTTGTGCCATTATGTGTGAGGGAAGAGTTCGGGTCCCTAAATGGGACGAAGGGAGTGGCACGCGCAAGGCGCGAAAAAACCCATGAACGTATTTGATGAGATGCAGAAGTACGGCCACGAAGAGTTGGTGTTTTGGTATGATCAGGCTACTGGGTTAAAGGCGATTGTAGGTATTCACGACACGACCTTGGGACCTGCCTTGGGAGGCTGCCGCATGTGGCCTTACGAAACCGAGGACGAAGCCATCACCGATGTGTTGAGGCTCTCTAGAGGAATGACCTATAAAAACGCCGCGATGGGACTTGATCTAGGCGGCGGAAAGTCAGTCATTTGGGCAGACAGTCGCGAGGATAAGCATGAGGCGCTGCTGCGGGCGTTTGGCCGCTTAATTCAAAGCTTGGGTGGACGCTATATCACGGCCGAGGACGTAGGCATCACAGCCGATGATATGGCCATGGTTGCCCGGGAAACCCGGTTTGTGGGGGGTCTTAAGGAAACTAGCGGGGATCCGTCGCCTGCAACGGCTCTTGGGGTCTTGGAGGGCATGAAGGCGGCTGCCGACATGGTATGGGGCACGCCTGACCTGGTCCAAAAGCATGTGGCGATTCAAGGCATAGGTCATGTGGGAATGATTTTGGCGCATATGGTGAAGGAGGAAGGCGCTCGCCTGACCGTGACCGATATTCATCCAGAAGAGAGTCGTGCCGCCATCGAGGCACTCGGGGCCACTTGGGTACAACCGGAAGAGATTTATGCGGTCGATGCCGACATCTTTGCTCCCTGTGCCTTAGGCGCCATTCTCAACGATGAAACGATTCCACAATTGAAAGTGCGGGTTGTGGCCGGTTCCGCCAATAACCAATTGCGGGAACCTCGGCATGGATTGGAACTGATGCGGCGCAACATCGTCTATGTGCCTGACTATGTTATTAATGGCGGCGGGGTGGTGAATGTGGCTGACGAGTTGCATCCAGACGGCTATCACAACGAACGCGCCTATAGCCGGGTTCGGTTGATTGGCCGTCAAGCGACCGAGATTCTTCACCGATCGACCACCGAAGGCATATCATCGCAAGAAGCGGCCGACCAATTAGCGGAGTCACGGATCAATATCTTGGGCCAGGTTAAAAGGACATATCTCCCCCGCTAGGGAAATCCGCCTCTTAAAAAAGGAATTTGTGTGGAGGGTGCCGAAGACCAGGGTATCCTCCATGATCTTTCGTAAGAAGGGGCCGGAAATAGGTGGACGTTAACGAAGTCTCAGTAGAACAGATGGAAAGTCTCATATGCCAGTTGCCCACCGTCATGAAGTGTGTGGTGGCAGTCAACGACTGGGGCTCGGTGGAAGAAATTCATGTGCTAACCGATTTAGAACGCACCCCCAAACAGATTGTGCGTGATGTTGAGAGCGCCTTGTTGGCCGGCTTTGGGTTTAAAGTGGACCACAAGCGCATTTCTGTCGCGCAAATCATTCCGGAAGGCTCCGAACCCCGGCGGGCATCGACTTCGGAAAGGCGCCTGAAGATTCATGAATACCATATGGATGCAGATTCCCAACATGGGGCCGGTCGCTCGCGGGTGATTTTGAGTTGGGGTGACCAAGAGGACGAACGGGTCTCGGGGGAATGGTCGGGTCGATATCTTCCAAGCCAATACTACCAAGTGATGGCGATGGCGGCCGTGGATGCGGTGAATCAAGTTCCCGGATTCCCGGGGCCGGTGGTCCTTTCCGAGTGTCGATTGGTGACGATGGCAAACCGCAAGGTCGTGCTGGTGGCCTTGAGCCAATATGACAAAAGACGCCGCGAAACGATTTTGTTGGGAGTGTCCGAGAACCGGGGTGATGGTCAAGGCGCTAGTGTGCGGGCGGTGTTGGACGCGGTCAACCGTCGGATTGCTGGTGGAGGAGGAACAGATCATGAGTAAACGAATCGAGATCCCCCCGCGGGATACAAAGGCCCCCGTAAGAATTCCCCATAAAGGGAGGCCCGAGCCAAGCAGTCAGAAGCCGAAAAAGCCGTCCGGGGTTTTTAATGAGCGCCACACCTTGGCTCAGGACGGGCTTTACCGAGACTGGATGGCGCATCAAACCGCTATCGTGATCACGTTTGATGATGGGGCGACCTTGGAGGGTACGCTGCAAAGCTACGATACATACGCGCTCCACATCCAAGACGTGGACGGCCTTGAACTCTTAGTGTTCAAACAAGCGGTGCGTATAATTAAGCCTTCAACCAAGTCCAACACTTAAACGTTTGGGGTGCCGTGCGCCACCATGCGGATGTAATCATGGACGGAGATGGTAAGAGGCAAAGACTTGAGCCAACGACGGAAGTCTTCGAGTCCGCCGGTATATGCTAAGCCGGTATATGCTAGGTCGGTATATGCTAGTTTTGGCAATTTGTTTACAGCCTCCTTTTGACAACTGGACAGCGATCCTTCAGCGGTTTTGTCAATAGTCTATGCAGACCACTCAATGGTTATCAGTAAAGAGGGCGGATTCGTATGGAAAAGTCCAATGGGCCATCCCAAACCACATTCGCAGGACGGGTCTTGCAAGTCCGCGTGGATCCCGTCATGGGTCGGTCGGGCCCGGGCTTTCGCGAGGTGGCCGTCCGACCGCAAGCGGTTGCCGTTATCGCGGAATCGGATCGCGGTGAAATTGTGGTAATCCGGCAGTTTCGCTGGGCCGTGGGTGACACTCTCTATGAACTGCCCGCAGGGCTGGTTGATCCGGGAGAAGGCCCTGAAGCGGCTGCCCGTCGTGAATTGGCTGAGGAGACCGGATACCGTGCTCGGGTGTGGCGGCCTCTCTTCGATATGTATACCAGCCCTGGCTTTACCACTGAGCGGATCAGTCTGTGGTCGGCGCAAGAGTTAACCTTAGGCCCGTCCAAATGGGATCCCGATGAAGAAATTGTTGTCGAGCGCTGGACTCGACAGCGGGCCTTGGAGGAAGTGGCTGCAAAGGTGGTGCACAACGGCATCTTTGTGGCGGGGTTGTTGTGGTGGCTGGCCCGGCCTACCTAAACTTGTTCTGAACGGTCGATCCGGGACATAGGCTGGCCCTGGGGGTGGGCCTGATGGTGACAGTCCCAGGCAATCGGATACAGGCTCATTTTGGGCGTTATACGACGGAACTCTATGTGGTTTTGGCGGCCTTAAGTGTAGGCGTGTTTTTGGGAGTGCTCGCGGTGACGACGCTGTCCTTGGCGGACAAGCTGACGTTGATGGCTTATGTCAAGCGGTTTGTCGATATGCAAGCCATGGCCCCCACTTATGGAAAGGTTTTTCGCCCGGCACTCATCCAAAATTTGAAGCTGCTGGGGATGCTGTATCTGTTAGGCGTCTCGGTGGCCGGCATGCCATTGGTGTTGGCGGCGGTGTTTTTTCGGGGCTTTGTGCTTGGGTTCGCGCTGGATTTTTTAATCACGGCCCTACATGGCCCGGGCGCGATACTCGGAATATTGACGGTTGGTCTGGAAAGTGTCTTTTTGGTCCCAGCGTTAATCATTGCGGCTGCTGTAGCCTTGGGGTTTTCCTGGGAACTGATTTCGCCGTCTAATCGGCAAAAGATGCCAAATTTAGGGAAAAGTTTTGCCTATTTCACGGGCTTGATGATGACAATGGCTTTAGTAACCGTCGTGGGAACGTTTTTAGAAGCCTATGTCGCACCGCTCCTCATACACCTGATGAGTGGCCTGGGGGCCTGAACCAGTTGTAAGGCTAGAGGCCATTTGCTACCCTTTACGTGAGGTGAGTTCATGGCGGCGGGGGTTTGCATCATTACGGGAGGGCTCGGGTACATCGGGCAGTCGTTAGCAGCATATCTTTCAGATCTTGGGGAGAGTCCCGTGATTGTCGACCGGCGTGCGATTCCCAGTCAGGTCGCGGGTATTCCTATTGTCAGCGGGGACGTGGGGGATGAGGGGACCTGGGAGAGATTTGTGGGCCAGCCGATCCGTTGCGTGTTCCATTGTGCCGGACTTATCCAGGTCGCGGAATCGGTGAGGGAGGCGGCGCGGTATTTTGACGACAATGTTGTAGCTGGACTCAACATGTTGCGGTATTTGGGCGAACGGGAATCCGTCCCCATGGTTTTTTCATCATCTGCGGCCGTTTACGGTGCGCCGAAAGTCACACCCATTCCTGAAGCGACTTCACTCAACCCGATGAGTCCCTACGGCGTCACGAAGCGGCACTTCGAGGAGATCCTATCCGCTTATGAGAGGGCGTATGGGTCACCCCGGTATGTGGCCCTCCGTTACTTCAATGCCGCAGGGCGCTATGCCGACGTGATAGAAAATCACGAGCCTGAAACCCATTTGCTTCCGCGCTTTTTGGCTGCGGCCCATGCCGGCCAAGCCCCCGTCATTTATGGAACGGACTATGAGACTCCGGATGGAACGGCCGTGCGCGATTACGTTCACATTCAAGATTTGGTCAGGGCTCATGTGGCGGCTTTAGCGTATCTCGATCAGGGGGGGACCCCGACCGTGTTCAACGTGGGGGCGGGCCGGGGCGTTTCGGTTCTCGAAGTGTCTGCGGCGATCAAAGAACAGGTCCCGGGGTTGCTGGACCCGCGGTTTGAGCCGAGGCGCCCAGGCGATCCGCCCGTTTTGGTTGCGGATATCAGCAAAGCGCGTGAGGCCCTGGCGTGGACACCGGAGGCGTCCGACATCAGACAAATCGTGGCGGACTTGGTCAGGGAAGAATTGTGACGGCATTACTGGTCGTGGGAGCGTTGTCCGCCTTGATTGGGGTGGGAATGGGGGCGTTTGGCGCACACCCCTTGGCGAAAAAGATGGGTGATCCCGGCGATCGGCGATTACACGGATATCGGACGGGCGTGCAATATCACTTACTTCACGCCGTTGCGATTGTCGTGACGGCGGTCATGGCGCGATCATGGTCCGGCCAGGACCTGATTGTGGTGTCGGGATGGTTATTTTTTGCGGGAATTGTATTGTTTTCGGGCAGTCTTTATGGGATAGCCTTTGGGAAAATCGGAGGCCGGCTCGGACTTTTGACGCCCATAGGCGGATTAGCGTTCATGGCAGGGTGGGCCAGCGTGGCGCTTAGCGCAATGCCCAAACTCTAGAAGGCGTACAAGGGGGATACCGATGGATCAGACGATGGTGCGTCAGATATTGGGGCTTTCGGACTTGTTGGAGGTCAAAAGTGCGCTGGTGATCGAGCCGCATCCGGATGACAATGAGGTGGGCGCGGGGGCCACCGTGAAAGAGTGGCTCGACCGGAAAGTCCGAGTCGTCTATCTCACCGTGACCGATGGACGGTGTGGCACGGAGGATCCCCGAGTGAGCGGTGAAGAGATGATTGAAACAAGACGGCGGGAGCGTCAAGAAGTCAATCGCCTCTTAGGTGTGCAAGAAAGTTACAACTTAGGGTTTGAGGACGGCGGTAATTGGAGCGAATATCAGCTAATGGCGGTTTTGGTCCCTCTAATCCGTCAATTCCGGCCCGAACTTCTCATGACAGTCGATCCCTGGACCCCTTATGAAAGTCATCCTGACCACGTGAAGACGGGCAAGGCGTGCACCGCCGCACTCATATCCGCCAAGAACGGAGTAGCCTTTAAAGGGCAAGGTGACCCTCACACTGTACCTCAGGTAGCATTTTACGGTACCGCCTATCCGAATACCTTTATTGACGTAACAAGTACTTGGGACGTAAAGATCCAGGCGTTATTGGCACACCACTCACAATTTCAGGAAGATCCTGCCTCAGCGCTCTATTTAGATTTTCTTTCAGCCGAGGCGGAACGGCTTTTCCGCGACCATGCGGAACATCGGGACGATGGGAGCGGCCGGATGGAAGCCTTTAAGGTGCTGGCCCAATTGCAATTACATTTTTTCCCGGACGCGATCCGCAGTTGAGCGGATGCGGTTAATCAGTCCGTTTTTCTATTTCTAATTTCCAAAGTAAGGGAGTTTCGTATAGGGGTGTAGCTGGCCAGACGTATCGCACAAATAAGTAATAGATTTTTAGGATAGAATCCGATAGACTAAGGTTAGATTGGTCGCTGTGAAGTCTTTTAGGCTGACGGCGAAGAGAAGATTGGCGCTAGGGGTGCCCCATTGGGGCTGAGAAACGGCTTTCCGTTAACCCTTAGAACTCGACCTGGATAATGCCAGCGGGAGAAAGTGCCGGAGCATCGCCCGATGCTCAACCGCATTCCGCTCGGCCCCAGGCCAGCGGCTTTTTTAATTGGGGAGGTTAGAGCGGTGCAGTGGAAAATGCGGGATATTGTATTGACAGCAATTTTTTCAGCGTTGTCGGGGGCTATTTATTTGGGGTGGGATTTCTTGTTCAAGGCTGTTCCGGTGGCTAACCCGGTTGCGGCAGCCGCGTTCAATGGACTTTGGTGGATTGCCGGGGGGATTGTGCCTTACGTGATTCGCCGTCCGGGGGCGGCATTATTGGCCGAGTCGATCGGGGGATTCGTGGAATTTGCGTTGGGCAGTCCCTACGGGATTCAAGCTTTTACGATCGGCATCGCTCAGGGACTCGGGATTGAGATGGGCTTTATGTTGGGGCGGTATCGACGCTACAGTCCCCTGTGGGTGATGTTCTCTTGCGCCTTGGGGGGCATTGGCAATTACGTGTACTCCTACTTTTATTATGGCGTGAACCAATACACCGCGGCCATCCAACTCGGATACATTGTGGTCACTATGTTGAGCGGCGCGGTGTTAGCGGGATTGCTGTCTTGGCTTATCGCTCGCGCCTTAGGGCGCACCGGAGTGCTTAACAACTTTCAAGGAGGGCGCGACATTCAGCCGAGGGGCTCGGCGTGATGGCGGTTAAAGTGGGGCCGCTGCAGTCTGATTCCGTAGCATCCTTTAGGGATGTGTCCGTGGACTTCGGGCCGGATCGGGCTCTTTCGCGTGTCAACTGGGACTGGCGGTGGGGCGAATCGGTGCTGGTGGTGGGACCGAGCGGCGCTGGGAAATCCACGTTAGCCATGCTTGCCACGGGACTTGTTCCGGGGAGTGTAGAGGCCCAGGTATTGGGACAGGTGGTGCGCGATAAGCGATTATCGCGCCCTGGCGCCGTCGGCTACGTGTTTCAGGATGCGGATAGCCAGTTCTGCCAGATACGCGCCGGTGAAGAGGTGGCCTTTGGCCTGGAGAACACTTTGGTGGACTCCGATCGCATGGATGATGCGGTGCGTGACGCGCTTACGACCGTGGGCTTGGCCATCGACCCCCATCTCGAGCATTCGATGCTGTCGGGAGGAACGAAACAAAAGCTCGCACTGGCATGCGCCATGGCATTGAAACCCGATGTGCTTATCCTAGACGAGCCGACCGCCAATTTGGATCCGGCATCGACCCACGCGGTGTTTTCACAGGTCCAGGATCTTTTGGAAACGGGCGTTACCGTGATGGTGATTGAGCATAAGTATGAAGCACTGGTAGACCGCATTCCCTGGATGGTGCTGCTCGACCGGAACGGCTCGATTTATCGTACCGGCCCGACTTTAAAACTCCTCAATCAAGAGCGTGATTGGATGCTGAGCCAGGGACTTATTGTACCGCCCCGCATGCGGGATCGGACCCGGGTATCGTTGGGGCGCCCGGTGCTTCAGCTTGATGACGTTGCCGCGCGCTATACCCGGAAAGCGCCCGACGCCATTCAGAACGTGTCGTTAGCAATTCATGGAGGCGAATTGGTGGCTTTAGTGGGAGCCAATGGCGCCGGAAAGTCTACGCTTCTAAAAGTGATGGCCGGTTTAATGTCTCCGTCCCGCGGCAGTCTGGTTGGCGATTCAAAAGGTGTGGCCATGGGATTTCAAAACCCCGAGCACCAGTTCGTCTTTGAACGGGTCGTGGATGAACTGGCGAATCGCTATGTGGGTAATGAACGACCCGATTCGGTCAGCGACCTCCTAGAGGAGTTCCGTTTGGGAACCGAGGCCGAAAAGAGCCCATACGCCTTAAGCCAAGGCCAAAAACGGCGTCTATCGGTTGCGGTTATGGTCCAGCAAGATCGGTCGGTCTATTGTTTGGACGAACCCACGTTTGGACAGGACGCGGCTACGCGTGAAACTATCATGACCCGGCTGGCTTTTCGTCAAGAGCAGGGCGCTGCCGTCATCATCTCCACGCACGACCTTGATTTGGTGGAAAATTGGGCGTCCCGGGTGATTGCGTTAGACGAAGGCGAATTGGTGTTTGACGGGTCTTTTCAGGATCTGAAGCAGCGTCCGGATGTCTTGGCGCGCTGCCGGCTCATTGGCGGGGGGGCTGAAGGCACCGTGAAAAGCACCAAGTCTCGGTTTGCAATACCTTCGGATGCCGTGAAAAATAGTGCGGTGGGTCGGCTCAATCCGGCTTTTAAATTATTCAGCATCTTAGTGGCCGCGGGATTCACCGCATTTGCGCATCGTTTGAGTCAGGCCATCCCGCTCGCCGTACTGCCGATTATGCTGCTGATCTTTTTCAGCGGACTGACGGTCGGGCGCGTCACCAAGCGGCTATTGCCCTTTGTGGTCTTTTTCGCTATGTATACGTGGATGATGACGGCCTATGCGGCGGTCGGGCCCCATACGCCGGTCGTGCATTTTTTATGGTATCGGCTGAGTTATCCGGGATTTATGAAAGGATTGGTGTTGGGGTTTCGGATGCTCGCCGCGGTTGCGTTTGGTCTCTTATTTGTTTCGACCGTGGATTTAGTCCAATTAGTAAAAAGTCTCAGTCGGAATTTTCGCGTGCCGCCGCGGTTTGCCTATGGGACACTGGCAGGATTACGGTTTTTCCCTCAGTTTCAAGAAGAGTGGGCGAAGCTAAGGATGGCCCGCAAGGTGCGCGGCCGCGAAGTGGGCTGGTCGTTGGGCCGGGTCGTCACCTATGCGCTGCCGCTCTTGAGCGATGCGGTTCGACTTTCCGAACGGGTGGCCATTGCCATGGAAGCCCGGGGCTTCGTGGGTGAAGCAGCCTTAAGGTCCACCGGAAGAACCTATTATCATCCATCGTCGCGGGGACCGCGTGACCTCATCTTCGGGATAGTTGTGGTCGGGTTGACCGTGTTGGCGCTCTGGCACTAAGATCCGGGCTGACCTTTGTGGGGACTATCACATCAATCGCCGCTAGTGGCAGGAATTCAAGTGCTCTCGTCGAACTCTGCGCTTATGATGGTTACAGCGGAACCCTTGGGACATAGGAACAACGTTCCACGGTCAAGAAGAGTTTGGCGGGTGTTGTGGTTTAGCGGTTTATTGTGCGTGGTCTATACGGCACTCGGCGTGTTCCGATTATACACGGGCCGGGCTTGTGCCTGGGACTTTGGATACTACTCCCAGATTTTATGGATGATATCGCACGGGGATCTTGCGGCCCGGTCTACGCTGAATGGTCATTTGGCATTGACGGATGCGGGTTCTGCCATCCTATACCCGCTTGGCATGATTTATCCGTGGATGGGTTCCGTAGGCATTTTGTTGCTGCAGTCTATAGCCCTGGCGTCGGGCATCCCGTTTTTAGACTGGTGGGTCCGGCGGGTCGGATTGCCCGGATGGATGGGTTGGACAGTGTTCGGGTTGTGGTCGTGCTATCCCGCGATACTGGGCCCGGCCTTGTTCGACTGGCATCCGGACACCTTAGCGATTCCCCTGGCATTTTACGCGGTCTGGGCTATCGAGACCAACCGCCCCTGGCATTTTTGGGCGGCGTCGTTGGGACTTCTGTCCACCAAAGTCACAGCAACCTTGGTGATCGTGGGACTCGCGGTGCCCTGGCTGATGAAAAGGCGCTGGGCATTGGCAATATCCGCCGCTAGCGTAGGGCTTATGGTGATGATTGGGGAGGTCGACCTCCTGTTCCCCTGGATGATCGGCCATGTTATGCCGCAGTGGCAGCAAAATTACGGCTGGTTGGGCCCCACCCCCGAGGCAGGCCTGGTGGCGATCATCACGCACCCTTTGGCGGTGATGGCGCAAATTATTGATAAGGCGCGTCTTTATTATGTCGCGGCTTTGGTGGTGCCGATAGGCATACTACCGGCATTTGTGGGGCTAGGACGCCCGGGTTGGGCCTATCCGGCCTGGCTGGTCATGGCGTTTAACGGGCTTTCCATGTTTTCAGGCCAAGTCAACCCCTTTAATCAATATTCGGTGACCGTTGCTCCTTTCCTGTTCGTATCACTCGTCGTGCTATTAGCCAGGGTGGCATCGCGGCCCCCTCGGTATGCCGTGGTAGGGCTCATCCTGATGGCCTTTAGCCTGACCTTGTGGGGAACATTTGAGAAAGCGATTATCTGGGAGAATGCGCCCCCGACCAAGGCCCTAAACCAGGCTCTTGGGATGATTCCTCCGGGTGTGCCTGTCCTTGGGCAAAATGCCACCCTGGCACGCCTCTCAGACCGTCGTATGGTGCGCCTGCTTCCTCTACCGAGGAAGGTTGCGCCCGATATGAGAGTAATTCTCACCAAGGACGTCAATCCGCTCTTAGGTCCATATTTCCGTCGGCGCATTGCGCATACCATTGCGCGATTGTCCGAGGACCACGGACAATGGCAGGTTCTCTTTCATGAAGGCCAGGTCTGGGTCTTTAAACCGCGATTATCCGGGAGGCCTTCGGGAAGAAATTAAATTCCGGCTGCTATTTACCCCCTAGAAGGACATTGTGGTCGGGATTGGTTGATGCGCGGCGGACCCATGCGGCGACTGTCGGGGGTCTCCCTTCGCGCGGTTTTTGGTGTATGGGCCTTAGCGCGGAATCGTTTTTAAGTTGGTACTGTGAGGTAGGCCGTGTTTTGACGGATCGATGTAACTTCTAATCTGCGCGACGGCAATGCCAATTTCGCCAAAACCGGTGGCAATCAATTTGACCTTGCCGGGATACTGCGCCACGTCTCCGGCGGCATAGACCCCTTGAAGGTTGGTGGCCATGGAACTCGGATCCACGACAATGGATTGGCCGGCTAAAGTGAGTCCCCAGTTTTTGACTGGACCCAAAGACGGCAGAAATCCCAGTCCGCTAACGATGTCATTAATGGGCACGACCTCGGTTCGATCCACGCCGACTTGTTTTAAGTGCGCCGCTTGAATCTCTTGGGCACCATCCACGCGGGTCAGCTCAAAGGGGGTCTTAATAGTGACGTTGGGTGCCTCGTGGATGAGCCGAATGCTTTCGTCTTGGCCCCGAAATTGGGATCGGCGATGCACCAACAGCACCTCTTGGGCTAGCGGTGCGATAGCCAGGGTCCAGTCGAGTGCCGTGTCGCCTCCTCCGACAATTAAAACCCGGCGGTCACGAAAGTGCTCGAGAGAGGGCATGAGGTAATAGACGCCGTGCCCTTCAAATAATTCAGCCCGCTCGGCCGGCAGCACCCGGGGGATGAAAGCTCCAATCCCCACGGTGATCAGGATAACCCGGGAACGAACGCGTGTTGTGGGCGTGGCTACTTCATAGAGTAGCTCGCCGCCTAGGGTCAGTGGCGTAATCGTTTGGACGGATTCACCGAGCACCAGTTGAGGTGAGAAGTGTTGCGCCTGTTCTATCAATTGCTGGGCCAGGTCCTTACCGCTGATGCCATAGAAACCAGCCACATCATAAATAGGCTTTTCGGGATACAGCGCGTACAATTGTCCCCCCAGTTCGGGAAGGCTTTCCATCACAGTGGTTGATAGGCCATGCAGGCGCGCCATGGTGGCACCAAATAGGCCTACCGGCCCGGCACCGATAATTGTTACGTCAACGACATCCAAAAGGGGTCCCTCCCCGCTGATATTGTTTCATCATAGCAAAATACGGGTGAGGGTTGAAGGACAAAGACTGTTCGGTTAATTCGCAATCGACGTGAGAATGTGACACCTATATGGAAGCCCGGCGGCTCGAATGGCGGTCATTACCAAAATCGGGCGTAAAGCCCTCCCCTGTGGGAGTTCCGCAGCGGCACCGGCATTCACGCCTGGGGATATAAGCCGGTTGGCTCGTTAGGGCCAAAATCTTGAAGAGTACCGGCTTTTGAGCTAGACTATTTTTGCAAGCGGATTCCTCCGGGAATCGGAAGGGGAGTCACTTCTGCAGACGGGCTTGCGAGCACGAAGAAGCCGCGAGAGTCTTGCGTCGCAAGATCACCCGAGAGGGTCGGAGCGGTTCGTCTGCGACCGGGATGGTAGGCATTCGATGCCGACGAATGTTGTGTGAGGCCCATGATGGTGTAGGGGGAACCCGAGAGCCTGGGAGAGCCAACAGGAGACCGGAACCCCCCAGACCATGGTCCGGGGGGAGACTCAGCGCTCTAGTCAACCCCGGGAGAGGACAGAGAGTCGGACCTGGCGCTCAAGGCGACTGCCAGCAGCATGATGATGACCCCAAGCCAGGTGGTCTCGCTAACGCTTTCGCGAAGGACAATGTGGGAGAGAAAAATCGCGACGGGTAGTTCCAGTGCGGCTAAAATGGCCGTCATCACGCCGCCCAATAGGGGTGCACTCATGTAAGTCAGTATCATAGGCAAGGCGGACCCGACAATCCCGGCCAAGGTTCCGTACACCAAAGCAGGGGCGGCTAAAGAGATGCCGCTGGTATGCCAGGGGCGATATACCAGCACAACGACGACGGCGGCGACGACCGTGCTGAATAATGATCGCTGCCAGATATTTACCGAGGGCAACGCACGACTCTGCCCATAGAGTGTCAGCGCATAACCCAATCCAGCCACCAATCCCAATCCTATTCCCACGAGGGAGATGCGGCGTGGTCCCCAGGGGTGTGCTGCCAGGAGCGTGCCCAATAGTATCGCAAGAATGGCGATCCACTGTGTCATTTTGGGGGTGCGTCGCTCAAACACCCAGACCATAACCGGAAGCATCCAGGTGAATTGAAACAGAAAAATAATGGTCAGCGATGCGGGCAGGTGGCGTAAAGCCTGATAGTACGCGAGAGCGGTTGCGCCTGCGGCCGTTCCCACCCAGCCCATTACCAGCCAATCCCTGGTTGACGGGGGATTTTGAGGTCGCGAAAAACTCATAGGAAGAAAAATAAGGATGGCAATGGGGTATTGAAAAATTGTGAGCCAGACCACCGAAACGCCCCGCTCAGTCGCCACTTTGACCAGAGGCGTGAGAACCGCGTAGGCCGCCGCGGCCGTACCCATCATGGTTAGTGCCAATGCCCGGCGCATCTTGGGTTCCTCCGATATGGTTTCGAGGTATTGTAGCACATCCGCACGATGGCTATGGACATTCGGGCACCAAACATATGCGCTGGCGGCCTTGCCGAAATGTGGCAGTCTGACGAGAATTTATGCACCCGCGAACGTTTTGTGCATTGGGTGAGACAAATTCATATGACGCCCCAGGTTCGTCCATTATCGAGTCTGACAAAGCTGCTAAGGTTTTCTACCATTACCAAGCCTAATTGTCACGGGTTGACAACCGGGGGACCCGCGTTTGGGGTGAATCGAGAAATCGTAGGGCCAGCCTCTCCGTGCCCGAACCCGTCAGCTAACTCCGGAGGCAGTTCATCTACGAGAGGAGAATCACGGTGACACTTTCCGTCAAGCGATTTGCCTTGGCTGGCGCCGCCGCATTTTGTCTCCTGGCCATCAGCGGATCGGCCATGGCCGCCAGTAAAGCTAGTACCTCCAACACCCGGAGTCTCATGAAGATTCATCCGGCGATGCGACAGACTTTGCACTACGGCAGTCGGGGTCACTGGGTGATGACCTTACAAGCAGATTTAGGACTGTTGGGATTCCCCCAAGTGGGGCCGATGGACGGGATATTTGGGCCCAAAACCGAAGCTGGCTTGAAAGCCTTCCAAGTCCGCCACGGATTTCAGGCGACGGGAGTGACGTCGCCCGCGGTCTGGCAAGACATTCTGGCGGGATTCGGGCTGGTTCGGCCCGTGAACAGGTCGAGTGCGTCAGAGGGGTCTAGCACCGGGACAAGCTCTCGTCAAACGGGCGGGTTGAAAGCAAGTCAAAATAATGGGGCTAACAGCGCTTTTGGATCGAGTTCAAAGGGTGTGAGCGCAGGACCGGTGCTCCCGGCCCACTTTCCTAATCCGGCCAATCTCGCCCCGGTGGGAGAACCGTCCTTGCCTAACGCCCAAGCCGGCGTCCAGGGCCAGTTCACCGCTTCTGTCAAAACCATCTACGGCCGCCCGGTACTAAGGGCATTCCACATGGTGGCCACCTCGTATGGGCCGAGTCTTCAGGACAACTATCCCTATGGTCCGGTGGACGCCTTTGGAAAGCCGCTTCAAAACGGTATGGTTGCCGTCGATCCCTCGGTCATCCCCTTACACAGTATACTGTATGTCACCGGCTACCACGACAACTATCTCCCGCAGGGTGGATTCTTGGGACAGGCCATGGACACAGGTGGTGCTATTAAAGGCGATCGCGTGGATCTATTCATCAACGCGAACCCCCAGGTGATCGGCGACTTTGGGGTCCAGCAAGTGACAGTGTACCAACTTGGTCAGTAGTCGGCATTCACGCAACGAGTGGGGTGGGATGGTCAAGAATCTGGCCATTCCCCTCGTATTTTTGTAAAATACCTGATAGGTAGGGATTCCAGGAGGAAGGAATTAGAATATGTACTCGCCATTGGCAAACCGTTTGGACCTGTTAGTGCAGCGTTACCGGGAGGCCATTGTGACCAGGCGGCTTCAGGTCGGTCAAGAATTGCTCATGACGGATGAAGCGGCTGTCTTGAATGTCCCGGTGGTGTTGGTGCGGTCAGCCTTCCGCCAATTATCCAGTTTGGGATTAGTCGAATTGAAGCCGGGCGGTCTTGCCGTTGTCAAAAGCAACAATATCCAATCGTTGCAGGCCCTGGAGTTTGTCTTAACCCGTCGCCGCGGTTAAGTCGCACGGCCATGCCGGGTTATGTGTTGAGCGCCCCTGATGATTGCGGGGCGCTCTTTTTCTTGAGCTCTGTTCGATTCCTAAGGCGACCGTCAATCGGTTGAGTTGGTGGGCAAGTTCCACCCCGGAGGGAGGCGAGCCGCTGTCGGGCCTGGTTCGCTTCAAAGGGACTTTATGGAACAGGCGCATTCCGCCCGCCCCTACTTGTGTTCAAGGTGTGTCTCGGATGGTTAGCGATGGCGAATTTAGATCAGTACTCCTAAACAATAAACTTAAGGGAATTTTAAACTAGAAAAAATTCTGAGTTTGTGCAGGATTCGCCCGGCTAAACGTCGAATTCTCGCTTGTTGTTTGTCAATCTTGTCACTTTGTTCGAGGAGGAGATTTGCATGAAGGCAAGCCGCATCGCGCTCGCGGGCGGATTGGCCCTGAGTGTGATGGCGTTAATGGGTGCGGGACGACCGACTCCCAACGTCATCGCCCGGGGTGGTACACTCACGGTGGCACTACCGCCGCAAACTAACTTAACTTGGTATATTCCACAGATGAACGCGGCCAATGACTCGGTTTACAATGGATGGATACAGGATCAGCTTTTTCAACCCATGATTTATTTGAACGACTCCTATCAGATTGTGACACAGAACTCGATTGCGCAGCGCATTACCTCAAACAAACAGGGCACCATTTACCACGTGTTTTTAAACAAAAAGTGGCATTGGTCCAATGGCTCACCGGTCACATCGCGCGACGTCTTATTTACCTATAACTTTGTCAAGGCTGCATCAGCACCCAATGCACCGGCCCCCTGGCCGTTCGTGGGTGCCGGCACGGGCGACTTGCCCCAGGGCATTAAGAGTGTCGCGGCCAATGGTCCCTATGAGGTAACCTTTACATTGAACCATCCCGCGAACCAGCAGTGGTTTGAGTATAATGGCTTGATCCAGCTCACCCCGCTGCCGGCGCAGCAGTTTGACAAGTATGGCAGCAATTGGACAAAAGAGGCGGCTTACATGGGTTCCATTGCCACCAACCCGAAAACCGGCATGGGCCTGGTGGATGGACCGTTTCGGCTGACCAAAGCCACGCCTAACCAGGAATGGATTATGCGGCCCAATGAGCGATATAACGGGCATAAGGCATCGGTGGCGCGATTGGTCTTTGCCTATGAGGCATCCAATGCTGCCGAATTTGCAGCGTTGCGAACCGGAACGGTCAACTTGGGATATCTTGACCCGAGTCAGTTGGGTGCCAAGGGGGCTTTGACGTCGCAAGGCGACAAGATTTTCCCCGGGTACTCCTTAGGGGTATTCTGGACGGAGATGAATATGTGGCCCGCCTCGGCGCAACGCTCGGTGTTCGGCCAACAGTATGTGCGTCAGGCACTGATGATGAGTATTGATCAAAAGGCCTATATTCACAGCATTCTTCACGGATATGGGTCACCGCAATATGGTCCCATCCCCCAAACCCCGCGGACGAAGTTCTATAATGCGAAGGCAGAACCGGCGATGGCCTATAACCTGACCAAAGCCAAGAAACTGTTGACCAGCCACGGATGGCGTGAAGTTAACGGCGTGATGACCAAGGGTAAACAGAAGATGAACTGGACCATGATCTATGTTACCGGCGTGCAGTCCACCTTGCAGGAAGTGCAGCTCATGAAGGCGGATTGGGCGAAGATCGGCATCCGAGTCAATCTGAAGGGGGAGACCTTCGGTTCGTTCCTGGGCATTACCTCCAACAAGAAGAACGGCTCCTGGCAGTTAGCAGAAGGATCGGGATGGATCTACAATGGTCCCGGCTGGATGCCCACGGGCGGTCAGCTCTTTTCCAGCACGGCACCTTCGGGTACCGGCTATTCCAATCGCCATGAGGACTACTTGATTAACCAAACGCATCGTCCTTATGCCACAGAAGCCCAGTTTATGCGGGCCTTTGACACCTATGAGGCGTATACGGCGTCGCAGTTGCCGATGCTGTGGAATGCCAACCCGGCCGCCATTAATGTGGCGGGGCCCACTCTCATCGGAGGTCGGAGATATTCCAATCCGGTTACCGGGAACCCGTCCTTTAATATGATGAGTGTAAAGTAATTTCGGTCAAATTAAGGGGCTGTCGTCGCAAGGCGGCAGCTCTTTTTTGTCCAAAGACAGCACCCTGGACTCTCTTTACAATTGGAATGATTATCAGGCGCTCGCCGTTAGGCGAAAGATGTTGTGTACTTACGGGCTATGTGATAAGTGTAACCATGACACAAAGAGCCTATAAATTTCGTTTTTACCCAACCGACGAGCAGAAACATACCTTAGCCAAGACGTTTGGGGGTGTTCGCTATGTCTATAATTGGGGCTTGCGCCTCAAGACAGATGCGTACTACCAGACCGGTACACGTCTGTATTACAAGGATTTGTCGGCGCAACGCACGGTATTGAAACGACAACCGGAAACGGTCTGGCTCAATGAAGTATCTAGTGTCACGCTCCAACCATCCCTGAGGCCCCTAGACCGATCATTCATCCACTGCTTTGAAGGGCGTAGCGGATACCCGCAATGCCACCAGAAACGCGGGAAACCATCGGCAACATACGCCACTTCGGCGTTCACGTGGGATGGAGAACATTTGACGTTGGCCAAGATGGCTGAACCGCTGGATATTCGTTGGTCACGTCATGTCGCTGGCGCTCCTTGCACGGTCACCGTATCCAAAGACGCGGCCCA
>JAJZXX010000003.1 GCA_021806205.1 Bacillota bacterium
GCCAAACTGTTTGATCCACTCCGGCAACGTCACGTCGCATCATCTCCACAGCACCCGTATATTTACCTCAATATTACCATAATCCCTCCACTCAAGGAGACCGCCCTGACGTATCTTTCTATGTATGTTAGCATATCCCATGCGGCCGGGATCAGCGGACCAAGTCGAGCATGATGGTTGGCCTGTGGGAGGATTGGGGGGAAATTTCGCAAACCCTGGACGACTTGCGTAAGGCTTTTGTCGACATTGTCACCATCGGACAATATCTACAGCCGACCGCCAAACAAATGCCCTTAGGGCGCTATTACACGCCGGATGAGTTCAAAGCCCTTCAAAAAGTGGGGATGGCGCGTGGTTTTTTGCATGTCGAATCAGGCCCCATGGTGCGCATATCCTATCATGCCGCCCGCCAAGCACGCCGGGCCTTCGGCGGCGAAGGCCCGCAACACCAAAGATCTCACGATAAGGCGCAACCCCGAAAGCCTGAGGGGGGATCGGGTTTTTCACACCCCAAGCGCCCACACCCAACGACCAAACGGTAAAAAGCCTCCCCAACCGGGATTTTGTATTGAGCCTTTGGTGCCGGAACACTATCGCGTGCTCATGCTTAAGTCGGATCAGTATTGAAGTAAACGGTGATGGTCTGTAAGCCGACGCGGCCCGGTCCGGTAAAACGGTTCAGCATAAATGACGATGAGGCGAAAAGCTTGCCCGAGATGTTGATGGGCACAGTGGTCATTTTGACGGCCGGATCTTTATAACACCAGCGACTCGGTTCCACGTCCAACTGTTCACCGGGATTCAGTGCCACTTCAATGAGGTTCCCATGGGCGTGAATCCACACAATCCCGGGAGCTTTCCGACTTTCAAAGGTATCGACAAAGAAGCCGTTGCCACCGAACAGCAAGTTGGAAATTCCCCGAATACGGGAAAATCCGTACGACAAGGTGTCCGTGGCAGCCAAAAATTGGTGTTCCCGCACTTCCAAAGTGGCTCCCGGCTGGATTGGCACGCCAACAATTTCTCCGGGGCCTCCGCGCCCCAGGGCTAGGCGCCCCTGGCCCGAAGCTTTGGCTAAGATTACCGGCATGTGGCCAATAATCCGCTTCATGGCTCCATGAGGCACTGCACCTTGTATGCTCACTCCCGGGTCCCGATACATGAGCACATAATGTTCAAAAAAGAGAGTAAAAGACGGATCCATCGCCCATTCAACCACCGGGGCAAGCCCTCCGCGAATCCGAAACGGTACGTGCTGCACCGATGCCACCGCGTCAGCCTGAGAAATTTCCCGAATATCCATAGTAATCCTCCATTTCAAGTCCTCAAATTTCATAAACGGCCTGGTTGTCCTATAATACCGAAAAATCGCGCAAGGAGCGTCGTTGTTTTATCAATTTATCGCTTAAGCATAGGCCTTGCTGTACATTCAGGTGACCCTGGCGCCTCAGTAAGGTATTCGGGGACCACATCCGGCCCGAACCGGGGGGAGGTTAAGAGTCCGAACCTTTCCCCATCCGGGTATTACGCCTGAGGGGTAAACTGCACGATCAAATCCCGCTTCAATATTTTCCCCGAAGGATTTTTAGGCAGCGCTTCAACAAAATGGATGGCCTTGGGGACTTCGAAGTGGGCTAGACGTCCTTTTAAGATCTGGATAATGGATTCGCCGGAGAGTTCGTTTTGGGTGTCCGGGACCACCACCGCGACCACGGCTTCAATCCAATAGGGGTCAGGGATTCCAATCACCGCCACTTCGGCGACCCCGTCAAGGGACGCAATGGCTTCTTCGACTTTTTGTGATGAAACGTTCTCCCCGCCACATTTGATAATGGCCTTTTTGCGGTCCACGAAGTGAATGAACCCATCCTCATCTTGGTAGGCGACATCTCCGGTGTGATGCCAGCCATGGCGGAACGCTTCGGAGGTGCGCCCGGCATCTTCAAAATATCCGGCCATCACGGCGGGGGAGCGCACCACAATTTCTCCAGACTGCCCGGGGGGTACGGGTTGGTCGTTTGCATCAACCAATTTCAGTTCGACGGGCAAATGTGCCAGACCAATCGGGTCGGGGGTGTCAGTGCGATCCCAAAATTCTTCGGGGGGCATAAAGGCGCCGAGTGGTGTCAATTCGGATTGGCCCCAATAGGTGCTCCATTGCGCATGCGGCAGTTTCGCCTTCCAAACTCTTAAGGGTTTGGTCGGAATATATTGGAACACGATGCACCGGGTCAAGGACTGAAGAGACGATGACTGGAGCGCGGGCTCTTTCAACAGTCCAATAAATACGGTGGCGGGAAGGCACGCCCAGGTTAGCTGGAAATGGTCGACGTCCTGCAGAATCACTTTGGGGACGATGCGGCGAAGCAGGAATCCGTGAGCGCCGGCGCTTAACGTGCCGAATAAGACATATAAGCCCGCCACATGAAACAGCGGGAGTGCCAGCATCACTTTTTGATGGCGATTCATGCTTAAGTCACTCAACATGCTTAGCAAAGCGGCATACCAATTGAGATGCGTATTCATGACCCCTTTAGGAGTGGATTCCGTGCCGCTTGTGAACAACAGCGTGCTCACGGCCTCACTCGACACCTCTGATTCCACATAATGAGCGGGCGCTTGACCGATTGTGGCGTCCCAGCTTTGCCATCCCGGCTGGGGCGATTCTATCCCGATGCGAAGCAGTTCCGGCGATTCCATTTGCTCCACGGCAGGCGACAGGGCATCGTCTACAAAAAAACCCTGGGCGCGCACCCGCTTTAAGGTGGCCGCAATCTCATGAGGGGGCAGCATAGGGTTGATGGGGCAATAAATGGCGCCAATGCGGGCCGTACCCATCCAAAGAGCCACCAAGCGCGGGTGGTTCAGGGATAGCGCGGCGATGACATCACCCGGGCCGACACCCCGATCGATGAGATATCGGGAGACCTGGTTAGCCCATCCGTCGAGATCCCGATACGAGACGTTGGCCCCTTCGAAGGTGATGGCGGTGCGGCCCGGATAGCGTAAGGCGCTGCGGTGCAGCGCGTCCGCTACATTGAAGCGTTGCAGTAAGTTCAGTTCCAAGCTAGATCGGCTCATGATTTCTTCCCCTTCCTGCGTTTAGTGCTTTAACGCTCAGCCAGCAATTCACGCGCAATGAGGATCCGTCTAATTTCATTCGTCCCGGCGCCGATGTCCAGTAGTTTGGCGTCCCGAAAGAAACGTTCGATGGGAAAATCTTTGGTATAGCCATAGCCGCCATGAATTTGTAAGGCCTGGTTGGTGGCGCGGTTGGCTGATTCGGCCGCAAACAGCAAGGCAGACGCCGCCAGCCGACTGACCCGTTCGCCGGTTTGAGCCAGGGATAGCACCTGGTAGGTGAGCACGCGGGCCGCATCCAATTGGGTAGCCATGTCCGCCAGTTTCTCCTGGATTAATTGGAATTGTGCTAGGGGTTGGCCGAATTGTTCACGCTGTTGCACGTAGCTCAGAGATTGGGCCAACATTTCTTCCATGATGCCGATGGCAGTAGCGGCATAATAGGCGCGTTCCAAGTCAAGGCCGCTCATAATCACGTGGCTGCCCTGGCCGGGTGACCCGAGGACATGGTCGCTAGGCACGACCATGCGGTCAAAGGCGAGCGTGCCGGTGGGAGAGCCCCGCATACCTAGCTTGTCGATGGAATGAATGACTTGAAATCCGGGCCAGGTGGTTTCAATGACAAAAGCTGTGAGGCCATGCCGTCCCCGTTCAGGCTCAGTGACCGCGTACAGCACCAGTACGTCGGCGATGGGACCATTGGTGATAAAAGTTTTGGTTCCGGTAACGAGATAGCCGTCCTCAGTCGGTTCAGCCCGGGTGCGTATTCCCATGGCGTCGGATCCCGCATGCGGTTCGGTCAACGCCATAGCCCCGACCAGCGAGCCGGATGCCAGTCCGGGCAGATAGCGCTGTTTAAGTGCGGGCGATCCATTGCGCGCGATGTTGTGCATGCACAAATTGACGTGGGCTCCCACAGACAACGCGATGGCCGGACTAACCCGGGCGATCGCCTGTCCTACGAGCGCCGCGCCCAGATAATCGCCGCCCGATCCTCCCCAGGCCGCATCAACGCCCACCCCGAGATATCCGGATTCCGCCAGATCGTGCCAGATGGCCGAAGGGAAAACGCCTTTTTCCTCCATAATCTCGACGTGCTGCTGAAGTTTTTCCCGGGCCAGCCGCAGCGCTGTCTCGTAAATCAACTGGTGTTCGCTGTCCAATAGGTGTCTCAACCGTAAAACCTCCACGATGCTAGGTGTTTGACAAATATGCGCTGTAATTCTAACATGAGCGATAAATGAATGGTAGTCATATTAGTGACCTAAAGTCACAAATGGGGGTGCTATATTTGGACGGAGTGAGCCCGTCTTATCAGCGACAAGTGATCCGACGGCAACATCGGATCCAACATTTGTTGGCCGTGGCTTCGCGACTGTTTTGCGATAAGGGGTACGAGGCGACCACTTTAGGCATGATTGCGGGGGAGATGGGGCTCAGCAAGACCGGTCTTTACAATTACGTCGGGAGTAAGGAAGAAATTGCAGCTCTAATTATGGAAGGTGCGATTCAGCATTTGTCCGAAGCTCTGGAGGGGTTTGAGCAACAGTTCAGTGATCCCCGGCACGTGCTTTCGGCGATTATTGTGGAGCAGGTGGAAAGTCTGGTGCATCATCCGGCCGGTCCCCTTCTGATCATGCACTTTGACCAGATGCTTGATCTGGATCGCTTTTCAGGGCTGTACGCGATGCGACGTCGCTATGAGATGCAACTGCGCCAGGTAATCGAACGGGGCATTCAACAAGGGACATTTGCCGTCAATGACGCGAAGTTGGGGTCACTGTTTTTGCTGGGCGCGGTGAACTGGGTAGCCCGGTGGTTTCCCGGAGAGGATGCCGAGCTTGCCCCCCAGGCCCGCGATATCGGCCAATGGTTTGCCCAAGTGATTGTGGGCGGGTTGTGCTCGCCGGTGCTCGCCTGATGTTGGACTGTTGCCGAAGGGAGAGGGACGGCCATGAGTGGCGTTGTGGGGTTTGAAGTTGTCAAGGGCATTGCCCGCATTCATCTGAACGCTCCTGAAAAAGGGAACGCACTATCGGACCGTATGGTGCGGGAATTGACCCAGGCCCTAACCCAAGCGGACCAAGACGTCCATGCGCATGCCATCTTGTTGACGGGCGCCGGTGAAAATTTCTGCTCCGGCGGGGATTTAAATGACTTCAGGGCGGCTACCCAAAAATCTCTCGACGAAGGCTATCAAGATATTCAATCCAGCATGGCACTATTCGCGTTGGGATTTCAACTCCGCACGCCTTTGGTGGCGCGCATCCAGGGGTCGGTGCGCGGCGGCGGGGTTGGGCTCGTGGCGATGGCCCATCTAGCCGTGGCCGACATTCACGCGACGTTCGCGCTGCCTGAAGTTCAGCTGGGATTATTTCCGTTCGGGATCTTCCCGCTATTGGCCCGGGCGCTGGGACCGCGCCGCGCCTTGGAATTAGCCTTGTCGGGTCGGGTGTTTGATGTCGATGACGCCCAGGATTACGGGTTGGTTCATGCAGCGTCGACAGATAGTCTGGGGGTGGCGGAAGACTACGCGCACACGTTGGCATCGCGCAGTCCGCTGGCACTGACCACGGGGCTTGAAGCCTATAATCACCTAACGGATCCGGGTTCTTGGCCGTTGGACTATCTGGGCCTTTTGCGTCAATTGACGTTTAAAAGCGACACATTAGCGACTAACGTCCAGGAGTTTCTCGCGCGACAGCGGCAATCGCCCCAAAATTAGCGGTGTCGAGGTGAAGACGTTGGATAGGGTGCGGGTTGGCGGAGGCACAGGATTTTACGGTGACACTTTTATGCCGGCGTTGGATATGATGCGGGCGGCGGCGGTCGATTACTTATGCTTTGAGGATTTGGCGGAACTTACTTTAGCGATATTGCAAAAAGATCGGGCGAAAAATCCTCTCCAGGGATATACCAAGGATCTGATTCCCATGTTGGAGGCGGGTCTAGACATTGCACTGAAAAATCACATCCGAATCATTACGAATGCGGGCGGATTAAATCCTCAGGCGGCTACTCAGGCGGTTGCCCAGTTGACGCGGCGTCTGGGCTTGCCGCTAAAGATTGCGACGGTCACGGGGGACGGGATTTTAGAGGAGTTGCAGCAGTTTTTACCGTTCGCCCATATGGAGACCGGCCAGCCGCTTTCCGCTCAGGTGCATGGTCGCGCACTGTTTGCCAATGTGTATCTAGGGGCTCGCCCTATCGTTCACGCCCTCCAAGCAGGTGCCGATCTGGTGATTACAGGCAGGGTGGCCGATCCGTCCCTGTTTTTGGCGCCTTTGGTCCATCATTTCGGATGGGATTGGGAGGATTGGGACCGGATCGCCTTGGGGACCGTGGTCGGGCACCTTTTGGAATGTTCCAGCCAAGTGACCGGCGGCAATCACGGAGGGGACTGGGAGACCATTGAAGGCCTGGATGCCATCGGGTTTCCCATTGCCGAGGTTTGCCGTGATGACGAAGTCATCATTACTAAACTTTCGGGCAGTGGCGGTCGCGTGGATGTAGATACGGTTCGGGAACAATTGCTCTACGAAATTCACGATCCGCATGCCTATCTCACGCCGGATGTGGCAGTCGATGTGACCGGGGCTCGCCTGGAACAGGTAGGTCGGAACCGGGTGAGGGTATCCGGCATCCGGGGCGCCCAAAGACCGGCTCAGTATAAAGCGTTGTTGGGCTATGCGGACGGCTACATGGGCCAAGGCATGATGGGCTATAGCTGGCCGGATGCTCTGAAAAAGGCGCAAGCGACCGACGCGATCCTGCGCCGTCAGTTCGCACGCCTCCATCTGCCCATCGAAGAGATTCGATCTGACTATTTGGGCTACAACTCGTTGCATGGGCCACTAGCCCGCACCCAAGCTTCCGACGATCTTAACGAAGTGTACCTTAGGCTGGCGGTGAGAACCCAGGATAAACGTACGGCGGAGCAAGTGAGTCGATTAATGGTGCCGCTCGCCTTAGGAGGGCCTCCAACCGCCAGTGGCCTCATCGGTGTCGATCGGGTGCGGGCTCTTACGGGGATTTGGCCCAGTCTGGTTGACCGCCATGCGGTGGATGCCCAGGTGTCGGTGACGGTGGAGGAGGTGCTGCCATGACCATTCAGGCCGTCTTTTATGCACGCTCGTCGGATAAGGGGGACGATATCGACATTAGCGTATTTGCGCACCAAGGCGCCGCCTATCAATGGCTTTTGAACGAATTGACGGTACAACGGGTCGAAGACTTTTTTACTCCGATGGGCATCGCCGGGGTGGACCGCTACCCGGTGCCGGGACTATTGGCGATCAAATTTGTGATTCACCATGCGCTTGATGGTGGGGGAGCCCATTCGCTGAGGGCGGACAACCAAGGCAAGACTTGGAGTGGCGCGCTTTTAAGATATGCTCTAGAGCGTTGGGATAATTCAACGGGATAAGGGGGCAGGCCGGGTGGGGCAGCGAGAACAACGTGTATTGGAGGCGCAAGCCCAGACAAAGCGAGGGGGGCCTCCCAAAGGCCATCAGCGGCAACGGCAAGCGGGGAAACTTTTTGTGCGGGACCGTCTCACACTTTTTTTTGACCCGGACCAACCCCTTACGGAGTTCGGGCGTTTGGCGCATTGGCCGGATGAGGAATTTGCCGGCGATGGGGTAGTGACCGGTTCAGGTTTTATCGAAAACCGGGCCGTGTTCTTTGTCGCCAACGATTTTACGGTGAAGGCCGGCTCGATTGGACATTATCATGGAGAAAAGCTGGTACGCACCCAACAAGCCGCGATTCGGGCGCGTAAGCCCATAGTATATCTAGTGGATTCGTCGGGAGCCCGCATCGATGAAGTGGCCGGCCATCATGTAGACCGAAACGGAGCCGGCCGCATGTTTTATCTGCATAGTGTCATGTCGGGATCGGTACCACAAATCGGTGTGCTGTACGGCACTTCATTTGCAGGCACGGCGTATACGCCGGTATTTACCGATTTCTTGATCATGATGAAAGACGCGGCGATGGCGATTGCCTCGCCGCGGATGGTCGAAATGGCTATTGGGCAGAAGGTGGATCCGTATCAATTAGGAGGCGTAGAGGTTCATACAAAGATTAATGGCACGGCTCACTTTATTGCCGACAGCGAAGCTCACGCGGCAAGTCTGGTGAAACAAATCCTATCATACCTGCCGAGCTCGTTTGATCAGCCCGTGCCGGTAGCACAGTCCCGACTGCCGCTATTGGACCCGGTCCAGATTGACGACATTATTCCTGAAGATCCGAACCGGCCTTATGATGTGCGCGAACTCATCCAGGCCGTGGTGGACGGCGAGAGTTTTTTGGAGGTGAAGGCGCATTATGCGGGCGAGTTGGTCACAGGATTGGCGCGCCTGCATGGCCGCGTTATTGGCGTGATCGCAAATCAGCCGCTCGTGAAAGGGGGAACCATTTTCCCCGAGAGTGCGGATAAAGGGGCAGAATTTGTGTGGCTGTGCGACGCCTATAATATTCCGCTGTTATACTTGGTAGACACGCCCGGATTTATGGTGGGGTCTCAGGTAGAAAAAAACGGGATCTTGCGTCGTGGCCGGAAGTTTATTTTTGCCACTTCCTCCGCAACCGTCCCGCGGATCTCGGTTGTGGTGCGAAAAGCCTATGGAGCCGGCATTTATGCCATGTCGGGTCCGGCCTATGACCCTGAGGTGACCTTGGCCCTTCCTTCGGCAGAGATTGCTGTGATGGGGCCGGAGGCGGCCGTCAATGCGGTGTATCTAAATAAAATCAATGCCATCGACGATCCCCTGGAGCGACAACAGGTAGTGGAGCAACTGCGAGAAGACTATCGAGCCGGGTATGATATTTTCAAACTGGCGGCCGAACTGGTTGTGGACGAGATTATTGCGCCCCGGGCCTTGCGGGATGAATTAGTTCAGTATTTTGCCATGTATGCCGATAAGGAGGTGACGTTGCCCAAGCGTAAGCATGCGACCATTCTCTAGCCATGCGTAGTCTTTACCCGTGGGGCGGAATCGGTGGCTATCAACAAGAGCTCGCATGGGATAAGGGAGCGCATTCTTGGTTCTTGCTCATCGGTTGATATTTTTCCATAACAGTTCCTCATGCCGCTTTCGCGGCACCCCGCGGCATGAAAATGGAGCGTTGATGTCGAAGTCGTATCGGCGCTCTCTCGCGACGGTTGTCCCTTCTGTGGGA
>JAJZXX010000032.1 GCA_021806205.1 Bacillota bacterium
CTCCACTTCGTTCCAATCAAAAGCTTGCATCTTGTTCGCTCCCTTGTTAGAGTGTCCCAACGCAGCATAACAAGATGTAGGCTCTTGCTCATCGAGTGTTCTTCAGGTTGTGGCGTGGTTTTTAGCGTGGGATAGGACAAGTGGGCAGGTGGTTCCGAAGCAATGCGCCGACGCCCTGGGTAAATATGAGTGCCTCCGCCTAAGTAATCCCTGTTATGGAAAAATATCAACCGATGTGCAAGAACCAAGATGTAGAGCCAATGTCCAGCAAATATGGCTATTCGTATGTTGAAATTTCAGGTCTCCTAACGCTCAATCCCATGGCTCCTAGTATAACCGGCGAGACTTTAACACATAAAATAGCCGCCGATACTGTCGGATGGGCTATCGTCAACCCCAATCCGGCCATTGATTTTACGCGGCATGGTTTTCCCATGGTTATCGCCCAGACGGCATTTTAACCAGGGCAGGCCGCGACCCTTGGCATTCCGAATCTTCACATCGCTATTCCTGGGAGCGCCTTTAACATCCCGGTCACCGTGGAGCGGCTCCAGGGCCCAGCCAGTGCGTTTGCAAAGACAGTACCCAGCGATCTGACCGACTTTGCCCTCAAAGTCGTCGACCCGGCCACCCAGAATCTAGTGGGTACATTTAACGCCCCCGTGGTCGCCGCGATCACATCCCCCAACATTACCAACCAGAGCCTATATCAGCGTGTGTTAACAGATTTCGCCGTACATGTCACCAATTTGACCACACACCAGCCCATACTCCATTTCCGTGCCCCCATTATAGCCAGATTCACCATGACAGGTCTCCTGAAGGGCAGTCGGTATCTGAACATGAACCCGAGTGGACAGGTTGCCGTGAGTCCCATCGGACCCCGAATTCACGGCATGGGGTTAACCCATGTTGTTCTAGCCTTAGGACTCGGATGGATTGTCACTGCTCCCGAAGGCCAATAAACCCTTTTTATTCCTCTAACCCCACCACCGGGTCACCACTTACCAGGCTAAGTGACCCGGTTCTCTTTCCCATGCCCGAAGTCGGCAACGAAGTCCTCGATACCCACGACAGTTCCGCTCCGAATCTCTCTGAAAAATACCTTTTCATCCTGGTTGGGGCGAGTTTGGGAAACCCCCGCATGGGGGTCCCCTCTGGTAAGGGTGTGGTCTGGCGATTAACCTATCCCAAATGGGTGGCTCAGCCTCAAATGTCAATGTGACTCAATATCACTTGGCGAACAACCTGAGGTATTGCGCACGCTTATGCCACCTAACGTCCGCCTTGCGGTGCAACCTCTCATGTTCGGATCGAGGTCGGCACAACGCAACGACGAGGGCAAGGTTAAAGGGGGAGAAGCCTGGCGCCATTACCTGGCGGGCAACCAGCCCAAGCGCATGACGCTCTGCGGCGAAGAATTTTTGCAACGTTTTCTCCTCCATGTACTGCTATCCGGGTTCACCTGCATTCGCCATTATGAATCTCAGCCCCCGCAACAAATCCGCCCTTCTCCGCTGCCATCGGTTCACCCGCATCGTGATCCCGGTCGAGCCTTTACCCCCATCGGCCTTTGCACTCTTAGCATACCTGACCGGGCGGTACTGGAGCCTCTGTTCCGCGTGTGGTCAGGGGCATTTGTTCGGGCCTCACAGCGCCCGAAGTTTATAGCGCCGCCGGAATGCCCAATCCGTGGGGAGGCAGCCTCTATGTCCGGAGGAGAGCTAGACAACTCGCGCCCCACGTATCCTTGTGAGGGCCTCCAAAGCGGACATCCCGGCAATTGTCGAGGATTGATTCCCCATAGGATCCCGCTCGCGGTTTAATCCAAGTCATTGCCGATAACCCCAACCTGCGTCCGGAGCAAAAGCCAACGAGAATCCTCCCAATACACAAACCACAGGCTCACGGACATTGGGAGGATCTATTCGCCGGGGCGGGCGGATAGGGCTTTGCCCTATGGCACCTGCGGCAACCGATGTGTTACATTAAGGTTAAGTTACTAATAGGATTGTCACGGCAAGTATTTTTTGAAACAGGAGGGGTTTTTGTCTGCCACCCATAACCCGAACTCGCGGAGGTCGGCCAGCTTCGTCCCCGCCCCGGCTAATCAAATGACAATCGATATCAGCCTGCCGCGCGAGTGCTGGCTAGACCATTCGCCGATGGGTACGACGGCTTGTCCGCGCTGTCACGCAGGTTTGGTACGCACGCACCAAACCTATTGCGTGGCCACTAAAGAGCACGACCAACTACAGGATCCCTTTATAATCGGTAGCGATTTCGGCTCCTTCTGTCCCCAGTGCCCCACTATTGTTATCGACGTTGCCCAGGTCGGAGACTTGTTGAGCCTTGGGCATTCTTCATGGGATATCGGCTCCAGTTTTCTGGTCTTGGGCCAAGTCGATCTCGAGGCCATACCGGAGGATAAACGGAATCTCCCATTTGACGACGACAATCCGCTCCCACTAGTTTCGTTTACTGGAATTTTCCACTTAGGCGATAGGCGGGTCCGATCACGTGGAGTCCGCCGGAAGACCCGTTCGAAGAAATCCGAAGCCAAGCAGAGACGTAAGAGGGCGCGCCGCTAATCCTCCACGGGGTAGCAATATACCTTGTGGTGTTGCGTCGTTTCTGCCGCCCCCAGGACGGCCTAGATGACAGACCCGCGTCGGGCAGCCGCAGCGTTAATCGACGTTGCGCCGCCCTAGCTCGAAGCGCTCGGCATCCCATTGCCTCCCGACCAATCGAGCAGCTCCTGGTGATCTAATGAGCCTTAATTTCTTCTGGTTCTAAGCGGGCAGGCGACCCAAACGGGAGTGAATTTCATCGGGTACGGTCGCGAGATAGGATAAAAAGCGAGCAATCACCGCCCGGATAGCCTCTAAATTGGGAAAATACGTGTTGAGGATGACCTTTTCCCGGAGCCCTTTCCACAGCCGTTCCGTGTTGTTCAGGTTGGGGGAGTACGGCGGTAGAAACCGCAGGTCCCGGTCCGGATGGTCCAAGAGGTAAGGTTGTAAAACCTGGGCATGATAGATCGTTGGCATTGTCCAATACCAGGTGCATGGTCTTGTCGGGAAAGGTGGCCCGCAGACTGTCCCAAAAGTCCTGGAAGGCTCGGCGGTGGCACGGTCCGCTCCGCTGATCACAATTTGGCCCGTCGCGCTCGCAGGTTTCCCCGTCGTCAAAACCTGTTTTGGGTGCCCTTGGAGAGACCACGGGGCACCGATGGCCTGATACTCGCGGATATGCGCCGCATCCTGAAAAATTATGAGGTCGTGGTCGGTGGCGTTTTTTTAATGTGGCCAGCTCCTCCCGAAACGCGGCTGGGCGAACCGGGTCGGCCTGGGCAAGGACATACGTCGGTCGCTCCAGCTAAACCCGTGCCGGTGCAACCCGTGGCGAAGACCGCCGCGGGACATCGTGATCGGGTAACGATCGCGTAAAAAGGCTTGGAGCACCCGCGCCTCCCAGTTGGTAGCCATCCCATCGCCCCCCGCGGCGGGAGATGACTGGAGTGCGATCACGATTTCCGCTTCGATGGCCACCGAGATTTTCAACTCTGGCGAGGCACCAAGGCACCCGGTCCTCCGCTATTCCAAGCGCGGACATACGCACTCACGGTGCGGGCCGAGACGCCTAGACTGTCGGCCGTGGACGCGGCCGGATCGCCTTCCCAGACAAGTCGAATTGCCATGAATCGAAGGCGTAGTCGGGACTTGGGGGATTTTTCTCCAATTGTCGGCGATCGCGCACACTATAATCGTAGAACCGGGTGATTGTCACCAGTGGGAATCCCTCCTCGACAGAGGGGCTTCGCCATCGACCGTGCTAGATCCTTTGTGGATGAACAATCCTGCGAAACTTACTGGGCATTAATACAGGCGGTATAGGTGGTTGGGCATGACCACGGCCTCCAGAAATCTCATATATCCACCGATCCCACCCACATCTTCCGGCGGACAGGCCCGCTTCCCCCCTCCAGGATTTTGCCACCGACTCACTCGATAGTCGGTTACGGAAGTCGACCCACCGCACCAGATGCTGCCAATAATCGCCCCAGTCGTAGACGTATCGCAACACGCCATCACCTCGGGTTAACACCACCTACCAGGCTGAGTGACCCGGTTCTCTTTCCCATTCCCGAAGTCGGCAACGAAGTCCTCGATACCTACGACAAATGCTGGTCGGCTGAGTCCGGCTCACGAATCTCATCTGGGGTACGGGAACGGCCCGGCGATTGACCTACCCCAGTTAGTGCGCTCCGCGTGCAAATGTCGATGTGCTCTCAAAATCATGGAGACCACCCTCATATGTTGCGTGCTCTTATGCCGCCCACAGCCTCCCGTGCGGAGCGGCCTCCCGTGATCGGAGCGGAGCCGACAAAACGCAACGGCGGGGGCAAGGTTAAGGGGGAGCCTTTGGTTGGGGATGAGCGCCCTCAGAGATCTACCTGCCACCTTCTCGCTTCCAGTGCGACCTCTTCGAACACATACGCCGCTCCATCAAATGCGCCGTTTAATCCAGCAACCTCATCAGCCTTGCTAACACGTAGCCCGATAGTCGCATTTACCATCAGGCCGATAACATACGTGGCAACAATCGTAAATCCGACGACTGCGATAACCGCGACTAGTTGGTCTCCTAAAAACTGCGAATGTCCAAAGATCAGGCCACTAATGGCCATACCAGTAGTTCGACGCAGCCCGCCAGGATTAATTGCGTACTGAGCAAATACGCCCAGAAGCAACATGCCGGTCGCACCGCCCACACCATGACAAGCGACCACATCGAAGGAATCGTCGAATCGGCTAAAACGTTGGAATATCCGAATAGCCCAGTAGCCAGCCAAACTCCCCCCTGCCCCAATAGCCATGGCCGCCAGAGGTCCGACGAACCCGGATGCCGGTGTAATGGTAGCAAGTCCGACCACGGCACCCGTCGCGACACCGACCACGGTCACTTTCCCCGCAAACCGATATTCCACTAATGCCCACACAATACTGCTGGTAGCGGCAGCAATCTGGGTTGCCGCAAAAGCACTCGCCGCTAGCTGCCCCGACCCCAAGGCGGATCCAGCATTAAATCCAAACCACCCGAACCACAAGATACCGGCGCCCAAAAGCATTAAGGGTACGGAATGAGGTTTGTAAGATTTCAGCGACTTCTGGGACCGCGGGCCGACCATTAGCGCAAGCACTAAAGCCGCCGCCCCCGCACTAGCATGCACGACGGCTCCCCCTGCGAAGTCACGGCTTCCAAGTCGGTAAAGCCAGCCAGCAGGGTCAAATAGCCAATGCGCCACAGTAGGATAGACCAACAAACTCCAGCCAAAACATACGGCCATCCATGCTTTGAACTTCACTCGCCCGGCAATCGCACCGGTGATTAACGCCGGGGTTATCACGGCAAACATCAATTGGAATAACATAAACGTGAGCTTGGGAATGTGAGTTCCTGGCCAAATTCCAGTCATATGGCGCATTAAGGCATAATGTAAATTACCGATAACCCCCCAACCTGCATCCGGAGCAAAAGCTAACGAGAATCCTACCAATATCCAAACCACAGTGACAATCGAGATCGTAAAGAAATTCATCATGAGCATGTTAAGTACGTTACGCCGCCGGTTCCAATCCCCCGTAAAAGAATGCCAAGCCAACCGTCATAAACAAGACCAGGGCTGCACTCACTAGTACCCATGCGGTATCCCCTGAACTAACCATAAAATCTGCCTCCTTAGTTGGTGCATCCTACACATCGACGGACCCAATTACGAGCTTCTCTTGGCCCCGGATGTAGGGCACGCCGTATCCCACCCATGACCTGCAAGACGTTGGACTGCCGCCACCCAAACGCAGCAAATAGTGCATCCTGGATCATTCCTCTAACCCTGGAAGAGGATGATTTAATGCCAACTCACGGACTCGTTTCGCGTAGGGTGATAGATCCTGATTGTCATCCGAAAGCAGGACATCGGATATAATTGCAGCCAATTCATCCATCGCTGCCATGTCTAGACCCCGCGAGGTGACTTGCGGGGTGCCTATCCTAATCCCGGACGTAACGGCTGGACGCTCCCGGTCAAAAGGGATGGCATTTTTATTTACCGTTATTCCCACGAGTGCTAGTCGTTCCTGCGCCATCTTCCCGGTTATCCCACTCGCCAAGGTGTTTACCAAAATTAAGTGATTATCGGTTCCCCCGGACACGAGGCGTAGCCCTCTTTCCATTAGTCGCGCCGCTAGCCGCTGAGCATTCCCAATAACTTTAGACTGATACTGTCGAAAGCTGGATTGACTCGCTTCATGAAATGCCACTGCCTTCCCGGCAATCGCATGCACCAACGGTCCCCCCTGAAGCCCCGGAAAAACCACCTTGTCGATGGCCTTCGCCCAAGAACTCTGAACAATAATAAAACCACCCCGCGGACCTCGAAGCGTTTTATGCGTCGTTGATGTAACAAAATCACCATAAGGGACGGGGTTGGGATGCAGGCCCGCGGCAACCAGCCCAGCAAAGTGGGCCATGTCCACCATTAATAAGGCGCCGACCTCATCAGCAATTGCGCGGAATGCCGCAAAGTCCCATGTCCGCGGGTACGCAGACGCGCCTGCAATTATTAATTTAGGGTGGACCTGGTGCGCCCGATCGCGCACGTCGTCCATATCGAGCTGTTCAGTGACCGAACTAACTTGGTAGTGTTCTGCCCGATACAGTTGGCCCGATACACTCACGGCACTGCCATGCGTAAGGTGGCCACCATGGCTCAGCTCCAACCCTAAAATTGTGTCGCTAGGCTTTAACGCGGCAAGGTACACAGAAAGATTCGCCGATGCCCCCGAATGCGGTTGCACGTTGGCGTGATGGCCCCCGTACAGTTCGAGAACCCGACGTCGGGCAAGATCTTCGACGGTGTCCACATACTCACAGCCACCATAGTAACGCCTGCGGGGATAGCCTTCCGCATATTTATCCGTCATCACCGATCCGACGGCTTCACGTACCGCAAGCGAGGTCCAGTTTTCTGAGGCAATCAACTCAAGATGTTCTTGCTGACGGTTTTCCTCAGCTTTGATGGCCTGATAGACCAACGGATCAACCATTTGTAACATCTGCATAGACTTACCCTCCTTTGTGCACTGGCTTGTTCATTTGCTGCCACGTTAGGATAGGATGACGCGCAGCGCCGACTTCATCCAATCGGCGTACTGGAGTGTCATGCGGCGCATGCCGCAGGCGATCTATGTCCGTATCTATTTCCCCATCGATCATCCGCATGGCCGATATAAAGCGATCCAGCGTTTCTTTGGATTCAGTTTCGGTGGGTTCTACCATAAGGGCCTCCTCCACTATCATGGGAAAGTACACCGTGGGCGGATAAAAGCCATAGTCAATAATCCGCTTTGCCACATCTAAGGCGCGGGCACCTCTTTGATTCTGACGAGCCAGAGACAGCACAAATTCGTGCTTAACCACACGATCATAAGGTGTGGAATACACATCACTTAGCTCGGCTAAAAGATAATTGGCATTTAGTACCGCGGTTTCCGATATTGTTTTCAACCCGGCGGCTCCATGGGAACGCAGATAGGCATAAGCTCTGACTAGCATGCCGACATTCCCATAAAACGAACGCACTTTGCCGATCGACCGAGGTTTGGTGTAATCCCAGCGATACTGACCCGACTCGTACACTAATCGGGGAATCGGAAGGTATGGTGCCAATGCCGCTTTTACTCCCACAGGTCCAGCACCCGGGCCCCCTCCTCCGTGTGGCGTTGAGAAGGTTTTATGCAAATTCAAGTGAACCACGTCGAACCCCATGTCCCCAGGCCGCACATAACCCATGATGGCATTAGCATTAGCACCATCGTAATATAATAGGCCTCCGGCCTCATGGACCACATCGGCGATTTCCAAGATATCCTCCTCGAAGAGACCCAAGGTGTTAGGATTGGTCAGCATGAGTCCGGCCGCGTCATGATTGATGACAGATTTGAGGTTAGCGACGTCAATCCCGCCACGACGATTGCTAGGCAGCACTTTCACCTGGAATCCCGCCATGGCGGCCGAAGCTGGGTTGGTTCCGTGAGCCGAATCCGGAATCCATATCGTGCTGCGATGCTCACCTCGATCTTCTAGGTAGGCCCGGATCATTAACATACCCGTAAGTTCACCATGAGCACCCGCAGCCGGCTGCAAAGACACCGAATCCATACCCGATAATTCTTGAAGGCTCTCCTGGAGATCATAGAGCAGCGCTAAAAGCCCCGGCACAGACTCATCCGGCTGTAGAGGATGTAGATCCGCGAATCCCGGCATCCCCATAATGCGTTCGTTGACTTTGGGGTTGTACTTCATCGTACATGAACCAAGCGGGTAAAATCCGGTATCAACGGCATAGTTTAGTGTCGATAGTTTCGTATAATGCCGTACGACATCGTTCTCTGCAACTTCCGGGAGTCCCAGCTCGGTCTGTCGTAGCACATCTGGCGGGAAATCGTCATGTGGGTCGAATTCTGGAATGTCGGTGGCCATGTCAAAACGGACCCCCCGCCGCCCTCGACGCCCCCGGTCAAAAATTAGCGGCACATCCATGCACTTACCTCCTCGACCAACTGATCGCACTCGGTCCGGGTCCGTCGTTCAGTGACCGCCAACTGCCATAATCCGGTCCATTGAGGGTCCCATCGCCCCATTGGAAACCCTCCGATAATACCTGTGTTCAATAGATGGCGATTCAAATCCTCAATGTCACCGGGAACCCGAATGGCAAACTCGTACAAAAAAGGACCCCCCGGGCAACGCATAAGCCCAATATCAGCTAATCTTTGTGCCAGGTAGTGGGCCGCTTGCGCAGAACGATATGCGACCTCGCGCAGCCCCTGGGGACCTAACAAGGCCATATAGATAGTAGCCATCAGCGCGTTCAACGAATGATTTGAACAGATGTTAGATGCCGCTTTATCGCGTCGGATATGTTGCTCGCGCGCCTGCAGTGTTAGCACAAATCCACGTTGACCTTTGTCATCATGAGTCGCACCGACCAACCGCCCTGGGAGTTTTCGGACTAATGGTTCTTGTACTGCAAAGAATCCTAACG
>JAJZXX010000173.1 GCA_021806205.1 Bacillota bacterium
TTGGGTCCCACTGTGGACCAAGTCGACTTTGTCAATGCCCACATCGGCTGGATGGTCTTCGAACCCCTCATTCCACCCGGTGGGGCCATGCCAGGATCCTACGGCATGGAGTTGTGGCGCACCACCAATGGCGGTCATACCTGGGCACGCGTGTATCAAACGGCCCATGGAATCACTGCTTCGCTCACGTTCGATAGTACCACGAGCGGTTGGATGATGTTGGAGGCCAGCAACCGGAACCTCCCCCTCTACGGCGTGACTACATTGGAACGGACGCTCAACGGCGGACATACCTGGACTGCTGTCTCGGTCAACCTAATCGCGGGACTCAATTTGGCCGGACTCCCACCGATCTTCGATGGGACCCACGGCATTTTGCTGACCCGCCTGTTCCCTGGAATCTTCGCGATCCTACGGACCGCGAATGGCGGGCAGCATTGGGGCGACTTAACCACCACACCCATCAGCGTGCCTTCAAACTGGTGGACGGGACAGAAGATTATTAACTTGGTCTCCAACCAAGTCTTCTGGATTCTTACACCGCCGAAGCTCTGGCGTTCGACAACCGGAGGACAGCGCTGGACCGTGCAAAGCGCGGCGCCATTTTTACGCGCAGAACACACGAAAAATGGAACGTATACGAAATCCATCGACTTTCTCAACCAACAGATAGGGTGGCTGTGGGGGAACGGTCCAAAAGTTTGGATGACCACCAACGCGGGGCGAACATGGACCTCTTGGTCACCAGTGATTATGCCGTAAGTGCCCGGAGGCAGATCTCTGCTCCCGGGCACAACAGGTCCTCTTTAGGAAACGATGTTGAACATGTACGTCTCGCCATCTCGACTGTCGCTTCCGTCAAGATCGAGATTTTGTTTACCCGCAAAATCTGGATATGGTGCAATATTTTTGAGGTGTAACCCAAGTACCACCTACGGCGTTATACCGGATGACGACCCTAATGTTGGTGAATCTCACGATAAGGCACCGCAGGTTACTACGGCGCTACGGGGAAAGAATGATGATATTGCAGATGTATCGATTGGCTAAGGTCCCCCTTCGGCGACTATGGTGGATATTCGCTCTGGTGATCGGGAGTTTGGTTCTATGGCTCGGGACCGATGTGCCTGCTGCCCCAAGCACGCATTCCGTGCTCACTTTGAAAGAGTTTCAACGACAACCTTTTTCACTGATTCTCCCGGTCGTCCCCACGTCCATGGTCGCCGCTCCTCCAAACAGTCGGGCTCACGGGGTGGAGACACGCCTTCCCACTCAGGTTCTCCGTGCGCTGTACTACAAGTCGGAGAACCCCATCTTTGGGCCACCACCCGGCTTAGGACCCCATCCTATTCGGGCGACCATTCTCGTCCATCTACCCGGAGCGGTTGGGCCTGCGCGGGTCTATACCGTACCGCACCGCCAGGCAATATTTTGGGTGTTCGAAGGCGCGATCCTCCAAGCCCAACACACCCCGCCCAACCCGCCTGTTTGTCCGGTCCCCCACCGGGCGTGTTTGCCCGTTCAACCGAGCGTGCCAGTGGGATGGCAGACGTTTATCCGGGCGATGTCGCAGCACTCCCGAATCGTCCGCACGGTGCATGGAATGCTGGGGGCTGCGCCCACTTTGCCGAAGGCTGTACCGAATGCCAACGCGTGGACCGTCGCCGTTTACCATCGTGCCAACCCCAAGAAGATGCCGTATCTGTCGCAAATCGATATCGTGGTGCATCAGAATACCGTGTGGGTGTTGTTTCGAGGCATCCCCAAAATCCAGGTCGCTCCGAATACTCAGGTGCCCTCCGCGTTAGTGTCCGTCCCCCACGGAACCGCGACCGTGGAAGCACGGCAAGTTCCCGCTGCGCTCCGGGCACACTTTGACACGCTCTTTACTGCCAATCCTTGGTTACCGTATGGCACACCGAACATGGCTGGGAGCCGATGGTCCGCCCGAAGCGACCTTACAACGCATTCAGGGGTACGAGTGTACCATGGGATCCCCACGAAGATGGACGCGTGGCTGTCCATCGAGCGGAAGACGTTGAATGCGTTGAATGCGCCCGACTCGGGTGTGCAGGGCACTTGGCATGGGATTCGCTGGATTTCCATCCGTTATGGGGTGCCTAACACTGCCACGCCGTGGTTCCTGTGGATCTTCGTGACGCCTCAAGGATGGACTGCCATTGCTGCTGGACCGTGATCTGCGCGCGAAACATCCGCCTCCAGGCTGGTCGTATGGACATGGCCTGATGCGCGTCGTGGAGTTCTTCGAAACCCCAGCATACGCCGATTAGCGTGAGCCAAGAAGTATCTGGTGAGCTGTACGCTACGAAGTCCCTCAGCCTGGGTATTCCCAGGCTGAGGGAGCTGGGACTCGAGATTCGGAGAGCGCTTCAAGCGGTTAATCGATGACCGAGCAGGTACCTTCACTGACTCCACAGACACTGGAGGTTGCGCACGGTGTGATTCCTACGGCGTACGCATACTGTTGCGCTGACTGCCCATAGCCGCCGTCGTAGATGTTTACGATTTCGCAGGCGGTGTGATTGCTCGCCTCGGAATACGCCCACCAGTAGAAGACGGCAAATGCAAAACCCGGATCACCGACCAAGCTACATGCTGCGCAGTGCTCACCCTTAGTCGGCACTCCAAAGGGGAAGAAGGATTCTTGTGCCACCGAGGAGACCGTGCCGACAGTGTAATATGCCGATTCAGCATGATAAAATACGCTACCATCGAACGTTTCTTGTAGAACCCCATAGCCCTCGGAGGTGACCGGACTGGTACACAGGTCGGTATAACTGTTACCGACTTGGTAACACCCGTTGGGCGACTCAAAGCACCCTTGTTCAATCATGGCGGCCGGGGCCATGAACTGGTCGAAGACATCCATCCGCGACGACTCTGCTCCGAGTTTCCGCATGATATCAATCGTCGACTTGGCTAACCACTTAGGACTCCATCCTACGCCTGTAGCAACCTGTTGAACACTGGTACTGGTGTTGCATATCGGAGTACATCCCTTGCCACCAGGACAGTACGTCGTGGCATGCGTTTCACAAAAATGCGCGGTAGTCTCCCAAGCGGGATTGGTCCCTTCACAGGAATTGGCTGGCGGATTAATCGTCACCGTAACGCACTCATTCTGACACGTATCGTTGAGCGCGTAGTACGTGTAATTCCACGCTTGCTGAAGACTATCCGGCCCTGTCTCTCCGTTCGCGTTCATAAATGTCCCGGCAGGCGGCAACACGTTGGTATAGTTCTCACTGGAGGTAAAGCCGGGATCGCCGTAATGGGCCCAGCCACACGCATTGTATTTAAGCGCATTGGCTGCGGGACCGCCTATAGCAATCACCATGGCCTTACCGGATTTCACTAAGGCGTACGCCAAGGTAAAGCTCTGTAGGACATGGCTTTCGGGAATACCAAAATCTCCGGCTACGGTCACCCCTCGCTTAAAATCCCCTGGGGTCGCACCATAAAAGTAGATGCCGTTGGTCGTGAGCGCCATCGCTCATTCCTCCTCTAAATAAACCGTGGATGAGGGCTATTTGATCCCTCGTCTACTACAGCGCACTGACGAACGTTTTTGATTCAGTGGACGGTGACGAAAGAAGTCCAGTAACCTTAAATGAGGCCGTCCGCACGCATTTGGTCGAGTGCACGCTCGAGAATCCTCTCCTCGGGGAATTTTTGAATTACCCGGAATCCCCGGTCAGCGAGCGCTCGCCGATTCCGATCGTCGACCAACCATGCTTTGCACTGGGTGACCAAGTGTCCGTAGGTGGACCACGCTATACCCTTGCGCCAACCCAGGGCGTCCGGATCCTCATCGGGACTACCCTCGGCCAGCACAGCTTTGCGATTAGTTAACAGGTAGGCCACTCGCACACTCTCAAAGGGATAATGCGGCATTTGATGAACATTCAGAACAATGCGAGCACGTGCAATCCATGCATCGCGATCGGGGCCGTATACCCCAAACAGCGTTTGGACCTTGACCCCTTCGCGGCCCAGGGCATCTAAAACAGCCCGTCGCCGAAAGGACACACTGCCATAGAACAACACATCGATGTCCGGTTGAATGTGAGAGTTAATGCGCGTCCACGTGGGTACATATCCGACCGGGACGGTGTACCAGGCACCCGACCATCCATGATTCGCCCGGTAGATGGCATTGGCATGGCTGTAATCCCACACGGGATGCCGAGACGAAAAACCCGTTTGAAACCAGCGTGCAGTCCATGGCGCCCCTGGGGTGAGTGGCTCCAGATTGTACAGAATACATCGTGGAGGCATATCCGCAGGCCACACCCCCAACGAATCCAGCAAGTGGTGCGCACCAAACACGATATTGACGGCGTCGGACTCCCAGTGATTCTCACTGGTGGTTACGTGATGTCCTAGTCTTCTGAGTCCAACCCTCACTAATTCCGTCATTTCCGTGAAGGCACTGGCATGCTGGTGTCCCGGTGGTCGGACCAGGATTACATGAAACTGCATAGTAGCTCTCCTTCCATAACCTCCCAACTTGATCCCTAGGGCGGATGATTCGTACGAGTTTTGACTCTCTGCAAGAGTGCTCGCGCGGCCTGAATCGTTGGTCGCAGATCTCGCGCGTGATTACGCATCATCCAGCATCATCCGTTGCAGACGACCTGGATCCCAACCGCTCCACTGATCGTTTGCTGCTACAAATGCCGGAACGCCCGAAAACCCATGACTGCGAAATTCCGATAGCACGCTGCGGTCGTTATCGACAAACTGTACGTGCACGTTGCGGGACGTTTCGGGATGTTCGGACAACCACTGTAACGCTTGGCGACAAAACGGACAGGAATGGGTCACGTAGACGGTAACGGGCTTCACAGTTCTTCTCCTCCAATCTTTTAGAGCTCATGTCAAGCTTCGGCTTGCCGAAGCTTGACAATGGCACCACCTTGGGTCGGTCTCGTGGATTCGGAAGATCTCAATTAAGTCAGCATGATCGCCTTGCGATGTCCCAACCGTAAGTCAGGAATCCAATGTAAATGGGGATCCGGATGGTCCCACCAATAGTGGATGTCTTCGCCAATGCCATCGGCGTAAAATTGGTACGCCAGAGTTTGCGGAACATAGGCAAACCCCAAGCCCGCTAACCCCACTTCCGGATAAGGGCCTGGGAGAGCAGCGAGTTCGTCATCGGTATAGTGTTTTATCGGGGCCATGGAGTCACGGGTCGCCATGACCACGTTTTGGCCATCCGCCATCCGATAATTGCCAACGACGCAGGCAGTCGTAGATTCGGCCCAGCGAATGGCTTCGCTAATCACCGTGCTGCTCCCGGGAAAAATCAATATGTCGGAGTCCAACCACAGTACCCATAGATTCGCGACATTCGGGTGCTGGCGGCGTAGTTCTTCCAACACCGAATTGCGACTTCGTGGGATATTCGATCCTTCACTGACCACGAAGCGGACGCGACGACGCAATTGCTGCCCAACTGCCCCCAGTTCCAGAATGCTCTGTACCACGGCTCGTCGGTCATGCGTGGGCAGCGCCACAATCAATTCCGTGGAAGGTGCTTCTAAAATCGCACGATGTGCCATAACTATCCCCCTTGGGTCTAGCTGTAATGTAACTTCAAAACCAGATCCTTACGCCGGTCGACTTGGTGAAGCGCAAGGTTCCTTACCGTATATAGCTCAGGAACTATAGGGTTTGATTCACCTTCGAGAGTTCAATTGCACGAGGTTCCACAACAAGCCTTGGCAGACTTCTTGTTCAATCGTAGCAGCTCCCGATCCGCTGACCACCTGTTGTGCCGCACGGCGAATCTCAGGACGAAAACATTCGCACAATGCTTCGGCCGATTCCGAGTGGTAGCGTGCTTGATTCCATAATGCCTGTAACCGTTCAGTAGAACAGGTCATTCGATCAGGACCTCCCGTAGTTTTTCGCAGGCCCGTCGATGTACCCGACTGACCGAAGCTTGGCTGATCCCACAAGTCCGGGCTGTTCCCCGCTGTGATCGTCCAGACTGATACAGGGCGTCTATAACGCAGTGTTCCTTCGGCGTAAGCACGGTAGAAAACACGATCTTCCACTCAACCCAGTGAAACGCTACTTGCGAGGAAGGGTCGACAGTCGCTGCCATAGACCACTCCTCGTCGTTCCCTGCAGTCCTCACCAAGAGGTCTCGAGCCCACCGGCGGTACTTCCGGCGCAGACTCCACGCCGTATGCTGAACCACCAATCGACACCACGCCTCAATTTGTTCCGGCGTATAGGCGTTTAAAGGGTTCGAGTCAGTCATTTTCTGTGTCTGCACGACACACCTCCGTTTCTGGCACGATATTCTCAAAGAGGACAAACCATGGTTTCGTCTCATCGTGTTGGCGCTAATGCAATTTGCCATCACTTCGACCAACACAACTGTCACCAGATCTGCGAGGTATTCTCCGCCCTGAGTAGTGCTGGAAACGTGAAACAATCAGCCCTATGGGCTGGGATTCGCGTTTGGCTGACGGCTGAAAACCCCAGCCTACGCCAAACGTGAATGCTATTGGGGAGCCGCACGCTGTTTCGACCATTCCCCAAAATCTCAAATGAGGACCGACCAAAAAAGAAAGCCATGATGACAACCTAATTGGTCAAATCGATGACAAAATAAGTTAACCGCAACACTCATCGTCCCATATGAGATCGTTGCCCATCCTCGATCACACCGCTGTTTCGACAACGCCTGGCAGCTCTGTCATGGACAAGAGAATTTACCCTCCCACTAATTAGATCGTTTTGAGGATCGATTTTGAGCCAAAATACTTTTTTCGGCCCCTGACAACCAGCCAACCTTCGTACAAACCCGTACATCTCTCCGATGGCCAGGGCCCTGGAGGTTATCACAAGAAGGCACGACGGAGTTTGCGAATAGCCTGCTGGTGCACCCGACGTACCGTAGTTTGACTGAGTACACAGTTGGCCGCTGCTTGTCGTTGAGTGACCGCCTGCCAATAGAGTTGGTCCACCACGCAGGTCTCTGGACTGTCGAGCACTTGGTCGGTCCAACAGGAGGTGCCACTCGACCGTATCAAACGCCTGCGTAGCCGAAACATCTGGGCGTTGATCCCCGGCGGCCACATCGGTCGTTACGCCTAACGCGTCGCGCTTCCACCGCTGTTGTTGCCGATAGCTATCGATGGCCGATCGCCGAAGCATTTGCCGCCACCATATCTCCCCGGGTTCTGGCGGAGAGATCCCCACGCTATCCAAGACCTTACGCGAAACCATAGTGCTCTCCTCCTTAGGGACACCGGGCTGGTGGGTGCCCATGCACCGGAATGTGATAGCGCGTCCAAAGCACTTCGCTCAAGCGATGGGCAGTATCCGCATGCTGCTGGACAATGTCGCAGACGCACTCCGGCACCGTCTCTTCAAACACGGTGGCGCACTCTTGAACACAACGCAGTTCAATTTGGGTCAGCCGCAGCAATTGGGCTGGCGTCAAGATTTCGAGCGACTCCATTCGGATCCCCCTCCTCCTCCAATGCATCTCACGGTGGACTCCTCACTACTCAGGTGATGGTCGCGTTCTCGGGTCGTGCCCAGCCTTAATGCGCAAGCAGTAACCTTGGCCACGGTGGGTCACCAACCACCGCGGATGCCGAGGATTCGGCTCGATACACTGTCGCAATTGATGAATGTAAGAATATAGGTTAGCCCGGGGGGCACCACGTTCAGGCCATCCGATTCGGATGAGATCTTCCTCCGTCACAACGACATTCGCGTGGGTGACGAAATGCATGAGTAGTTTATAGGCCCGAGGAGGGAGGGGGTAAAATCGTCGGCGCCAAATGCCTTTCATGGCGCAATCGACGCGACAGCCTCGTCGAATAATGATGTAGGGAGACTCGCACATAGCGTTCATTTCCTCCAATGCTTGTCCGTCGCGTGAAGGAATCGCTACGACTAATGGATCTGATGGTTGCATGATTTCCCTCCTTCCATGGGACAACTTTCATGCTACGCGCTTAGTTGAAGTCTTAGTGAAGTATAATTGCAGTTTTATTGAAGTCTTTTTGCAGAGAAATTGAAGACCTGGCTAAATTCGGATCGCGGCGTCCCAGGCGGGATGGCAGGAGTAGTTGAAGACTTATTCAGACCTTCTTCAGCGGCAGGAGTCAACCCGGTACCCAATTGGCCGCACAACCGCCATCACCGAGGCACGGATCCCCGATCATTGCTACGCTACGCGTGTTGGGAAAGGCGATCGGTATGCAGCAAGTACCCACCCCCACGCCGTGTCACCAACCAACGCGGGTGACGGGGATCCGGCTCGATGGCCGTACGAATCCGATGAATATGCGCTTGCAGATCCCAAATCGTGCGGGATTCGCCCCACCCAATAGCAGACAATTCGTCTTGAGTCACCACCCGCTCGGAATGCTGCATCAGGTAGGCCAAAATCCGAAAGGTACGGAATGGGAGTGCAATGAAGTGCCGGTCCCGCCAAATCCCCTGACGATCCCAATCCACCCAACAGTTCGCGTGAATCCGTTGTCGTCCGAAATTGTTACTTTCCTCCCTCATCGTTATGAACCTCCAACAATTGCCGCCGTTTTGCCAAATCATTCCGAAAATGGTACATAATATAACGCCGTAGAGGTGCCATAAGTTACCATACGCGAGGAAAAATTTCCCCGAGGCAATGGCGGGTAAGGGCTGGGGAACCGAGGGGACCCGCAAGCAGATGCTCGCTGCGGACCCTGCGGCCACAGCTGTACAGTCGGCCGGGCCCGCAGAGGAGGAGGGATCTCCCGCCTCCACGGGTGGCTGCCGGGCCTGAGGGAGGTGCCGGGGGAACCCCCGATCGCACGACATTGCGAAGCAATGGGGATAGTCGTGTAGAATCTACTCATTATGAGGAGATCGAGCGTTCCCCCGTTTTTGTGTGTACCCTTACACTTAGTCAATCCTTCTATCGCTAGGACAGCAAGGGTCGGGTTGTGCCGCCAGCTAATGGCGAAACTCAGATCTAATTACTAGCGGGCAAACTTTGCTTACCGTACCTCAACTTGGCCTAAGTCCTTACTATACGAAATAGCGAGTGGTGAGC
>JAJZXX010000062.1 GCA_021806205.1 Bacillota bacterium
GACTGGTAGTGGTTGGCAGGAAGATGACGCGATTTTCCTGGACGTGATCCCCCTGGCGTGATGGCAATATTTATCCCCAAAAGAAAAGTGTTGACACATCTAATAACATCTTTGCTCTGGGACACAGCGGTCAAATTTTTTCTGCAAACGAGAACGCTTGTCCGCGAATGATAACCACGGACAACGTTGGCGCTGAAAACAAGAGCTTATGGGTAAAGATTAGCTATCAATGGGGGGTACCGCCACTTTTCTTCCTCATACAACCTCTCGATGACAAACTGCTTGAGCAATGTTTGCACCCCTTGTGTTTCTCGCGAGCCAGGTTCTGCAGTCGGTCGAGGATCTCGGTGTCGAACCGAATGGTGATGGTCTTAGCTTCCGGGCGGGCGGCATCTCAGAGGTCTCCAGCGGGCGGGCCTTTTTGAGAAATTCCTCCGTGATCTCATGAGACTCCCAGTACGAAGCCGATCCTCTTTTTATCTCGGTCGTGGACGTCGAACCCAACGCGGTTGGGATCCGTCATGGCTTCTTCCACCTCGACCGTCTCAATGCCGTGTTTCGCCACATGATCTGTGTTTACGGCATTCCAATCAAACATCGGCGGCACCAGAAGCTCCAACAACAATATTCGTTCCTGTCATTATATTGATATACATACAAGGCCCTCGATGCAGCGGACTCCCCCACAAAAAACAACGATCGGGTTTGCCCACAGCCAAGAGAACACACCTGACCGTCGGGAGGCGAATCTTCTTTTGAAGGTGGCCCGAGCAACTGGGGCAAGCGTCATGCGATCCCGCGAATCCGTATCTCGTTCAACCGTCGGAATCAGATGGTGACAACATCCGCAGCGGAGGCCACCGTGGCCATTTTTTTGCCAAGGGACGCACAAAAAGTGGACACAAAGGAGGGGGTAGACCATGCGGGATCTCATCTGTTGGGGTGTTCTTGGAGCATTGCCCATAACCATGCTTGCCGCCGCGGATCCGGTACCTGGACGGACGCAAATCAGTTTTCCAATGCCCACTCGCCCCAACAGGCATCCCTGGCCGGTGTATGTGGAGCCAACGGCGGTCCGTACCGGCTGGCAACTCCTGTCCAAAGACCGCGTGATCGGATAAATTTGGGCAAGTTCGTAAAACACCCGCCTCTTCACCCCGCAGTTGGTTTTGATACTCGGTGATATCTTGTGCCTGGTACGATGTTGGAACCGGATAAGGTTTTGGGGCATCTTCCGATAACGGCGAAACCACCGTTCCAGTTCCGTATCGACGTCGTCCAAAAGGATATTTCCGGGCACAAAACCTTAACCTGACAACATTGCGGCACCGAGAGGCACCCGTTAGTTCCGCAACGCCGCTTGAGCGGCCGCCAGACGAGCGACGGGCACGCGAAATGGCGAGCAACTGACATAGTTTAACGCCGCTTGGTGGCAAAACTCGATGGATGTTGGGTCGCCGCCATGCTCTCCACAAATGCCCACTTTCAGATCCGGGCGCACCGATCGCCCTTCTTGAACCGCCCATTCAATCAGTCGTCCCACGCCCTCCCGGTCCAATACCATAAATGGATTTTCCGTTAAGATTTTTTCGGCCAAATAGGTGGGGAGAAACTTGGATTCGGCATCATCCCGGCTATAGCCAAAAATGGTCTGAGTCAAGTCGTTGGTTCCCATGCTGAAGAACTCCGCATGCTCGGCGATACCTTTGGCCACGATGGCAGCCCGCGGCACCTCAATCATCGTTCCGATCTGGTACGGCAGCGCCTGATGGCGTTCATCGGCAACCTCGTGGTTAATCTCTTCAACCATGGTCTTCATCCGGGCCAATTCCGCAGGCGTCCCCACCAAGGGGATCATCACTTCCACATGGGGAGAGCCGCCCTCGTTAAGCAAATCCGCTTCGGCCTGAAAGATGGCGCGCGCCTGCATCGCGTAAATTTCCGGATAGACAATGCCGAGCCGCACCCCGCGAAACCCGAGCATGGGATTAAACTCAAAAAGACTTTTGGTACGTCGCAAGATGGCGTCGAATTTCTCTGCGGCGGCCTCATCGTGCGCCTGTTTGGCCTGACTGAGTGCCTCTTCGGTTTCCATGATATGGGGCAAGAACTCGTGCAACGGCGGATCCAACAAGCGAATTGTCACGGGTAGTCCGTCCATAGCCTTGAGAATCCCGTAGAAGTCAGACTGCTGCATGGGTAGGAGCTGACTCAGAGCATCCTGGCGATCCTCCAGGGTCTCGGCTAAAATCATGGCTTGCACCACGGGAAGTCGGTCTTGGCCCATAAACATATGCTCGGTGCGGCATAAGCCTACACCGGTTGCTCCCAGTTCACGGGCTTTAGCCGCGTCTTCGGGGGTATCTGCATTGGCATACACCCCCAGTCGTTTTTCGCGGTCCGCCCAAGTCAGCAGTTCCGTAAATTCGTCCGCAAGTTCCGGTTCCTGGGTGGGAACAGATCCGAGCATCACCCGACCACTGGCACCATCAATCGTAATAACTGTGTTCTTGGTGATCACATGATCGCCCACGCGAAACTCTTCCGCCACCACTGAAATATTGATGGCCTCGCAACCGGTGACGGCCGGTTTTCCCATCCCACGCGCCACAATGGCCGCATGCGAGGTCATGCCGCCCCTACTGGTTAAAACGCCCTGGGCTTGAACAATGCCATGAATGTCATCCGGGGTTGTTTCCGGACGCACCAAAATCACAGCTTCCCCAGCCAGTCCACGGGCCTCAGCCTCGTCGGCGGTAAACACCACCTTTCCAAAGGCAGCACCAGGCGAGGCTGGCAACCCTGTCGCCAGCATCTCGACGTGTGCCCCGGGATCAATTTGCCGGTACAAGAGCCGCTGCACCTGTTCAGGGTCCTGGCGCAAGAGTGCCTCCTTAGGGGTAATCGTCCCATCTTTGGCTAGGTCCACCGCAATTTTCACCGACGCGCGCGCCGTCCTTTTCCCGCCCCGGGTCTGCAAGAGATAGAGAACCCCCTCCTGCACGGTGAATTCAATATCCTGCATATCGCGGTAGTGATTCTCCAGAAGCTTGCACACCTGATTCAATTCTTCATGCGTCTTCGGCATTTCCACGGCCATCTCATCAATCGACTTAGGCGTGCGGATTCCCGCCACCACGTCTTCACCCTGAGCTTGGGTCAGATATTCCCCATACATGCCCGGCTCGCCAGTGTTGGGATTACGGGTAAAGAGAACTCCCGTGGCCGAGGTCACACTCATGTTGCCGAACACCATCGACTGAACATTGACCGCTGTACCCAAGTCTTCGGGAATCTTATTGAGGCGCCGATAGACGATGGCGCGAGGATTTTTCCAGGAGTCAAAAACTGCCAGAATGGCCATTTCCAACTGCACTTTGGGATCGTCAGGAAATGCTTGACCGGTTTCTTTCCATACCAGATCTTTATAGCCGTTAATCACCTCGATCAGAGCCGATTCGGACAGTTCCGTATCCATTTTAACTTGGGCGCGGTGCTTGACCTCTTCCAGAATAGCCTCAAAGCGTCCATGGTCCATGTGCATCACCACATTGCCGAACATCTGAATAAAGCGGCGATAGCTGTCTTGGGCAAACCGTGGATTATCCGTACTCTCGGCGACGCCTCGGGTGGTGTCCGGATTTAATCCGAGGTTTAACACCGTGTCCATCATCCCCGGCATGGAAATGGGGGCGCCTGATCGCACCGATACCAGCAGCGGCCGCTTAGTGTCTCCCAGACGACGGTCTAACTTTTCTTCCAATTTAGCCAGGTGAGTCCACACCTCATCCATCAGTCCGTCAGGCACGCGATTCAGCCGCTGATAGGTGTTGCAGGCTTCGGTGGTAATGGTGAACCCCGGCGGCACCGGCAATCCTATCCGGCTCATTTCCGCCAATCCGGCTCCCTTGCCGCCCAACCGTGCGCGATCGTTTCCATCGCCTTCTTCAAACTGATAGACATAGCGCGTCATTGACCCTGGGCCTCCTTTTTTCTCAGCTCTAACACCCGTGTGGCCGTTTCTTCTACCGCGTGATTGCTCACATCAATAACCGGGCACTTGAGCCGGTTGAATATGTCCCACGCGTAATCCAGTTCCACCATAATGCGGTCCATCGTGGCATACTGCGCTGACGACCCTAACCCTAGACTTTTTAAGCGCTGTCGCCGGATGGACATCAAGAGCTCCGGTTCAATCACCAGCCCGACCGCCTTGAGACGACCTTCCCGAAACACCTCACTCGGCACGGGCACTTCCGGAACCAAAGGCACGTTGGCCACCTTAAGACGGTGATTAGCCAAATATAAACTCACCGGGGTCTTCGAGGTGCGCGATACCCCTAACAGTACGACATCCGCATCACGAATCCCTTTCGAATCCTTGCCATCGTCATATTTCACAGCAAACTCCACCGCCTCGACCCGGGCAAAATACTCTTGGTCCAAGCGGTGACTGAGGCCCGGTATCAGGCGCGGTTGGACGGCCAATACCTCCTCCAACGCACTCAGCACCGGCCCCATGACGTCAACGTGCAGAATCCCACGGGCGTTGGCTGCGTTCGCTAAGTACTCCCGCAATTCTGGACGCACCATGGTGTAAATGATGATCGAAAACCCTCGTTGCGCCCGCTCTAAGACATGGTCTATTTCCGGCCGATCCGAGACATATGGGATGCGTTCAATGTCAACGTCCTGGTCAAACTGAATGGCCGCACCGTGAGCCACGCGCTCAGCGGTTTCTCCCAACGAGTCGGACACAATGTAAACCCGCGCCTTAGCCATGGTTCCCCCTCGTATAAAGGTATTGGGCTTGGACCTCTTCTTTAGGAAGATGGTCCCCTAGGGTTTCCGAGCCCGATCTGGAAATAGTTGTCTTGCTTCGCAAGACCCGGTCGATGATCCTGGATCTGATCCGGACGACTGCCGCTTGTTCCCCCTGCCTCGAGGGACACCTGAAAAGGTGCCGAAGGCTTTGAAAGACTGCGGGGTCGACCGACGGATGGGAAGCTAACGCGCGGGTTGCCGCCCTGTCTCGCGAGCACCGCTGGCACCGGTGCCGTCGCACAACGCGAGGCAGCGTGACGGCTAATGACGAGGTGGCACAGCCCATCCGGGGGCGTCGACCGGTTCCCTTTCCGGATCGCGACAATGGTGTCGCAAACCATCGAAAGGAGGTGTCTTGCATGAGTTCTACTCTGTTTATTGGCATCGACGTCAGTCAAGCGGAACACGTCATCTGCGCGATGACCGGCGACGGCCGGGTCCAGGCCCGCGAATGCGTGCCCAACGATCAACGAGGGATCGACCAGCTGATCCAATGGCTGGAGACCCAAGCCGTGAACGTCGACCGGCTTGCCGTCGGATTGGAATCCACGTCGGTGTATCATTGGCCGCTCTTTGAGGCCTTGACGCAGACGCCGGCGTTGCAACGATGGGAGCCCCAATGGTATTTGCTGAATCCCAGCATCGTGCAGGGGTTCCGGAAAACATATGTCGATCGGGCCAAAACCGACCCTGGCGATGCCTTTCTGATTGCCGATACGATCCGGTTTGGGCGCTTGCGCCCAGCGCCAGCCCCCGATCCGCGCTACACGGCCTTGCGCGTGGTGATACGCCATCGGTTCCATTTGGCGCAGACGGTGGCGCGCGAAAAAAATCGGGCCTTGAATGAACTGTTCTGTTTGTGGGGCGGGTATCGGGCGACCGCCAAGGATCGGAATCAGGCCTTTTTTTCGGATGTCTTTGGGCGCGCGTCGCAACAGGTGCGGACCCAATACACCCCGGATCGCCTCGCCACCACGCCGCTGGCGACCGTGGCCCAAGACATTGCCACGGTGGGGGGCGCGGCGCTGAAAGCGCCGGACGACATTGCGCAGACCTTGCAGCGGCTGGCCCAAAAGGCCTTTCGCCTGCGACCGAAAGAATCGGCCGCCCGCCAGTTCAGCCTGATCATGCATTTGGATACCATCCGCACGTTGGAGAGCCAAATGCGCCAACTGGACAAGGCGATCGCCCGCGATTTGAATGCCATCCCTCAAACCGTCACCTCGATCGACGGCATTGGTCCGGTGTTCGGAGCGGGGATTGTGGCCGAAATCGGGCCCATTTCCCGGTTCCCTTCGGACGATGCGGTCGCGAAATATGCCGGTCTTACGCGGCGTACCCACCAATCGGGTACGTTTGACGCGGAGGATCGACCGCTGACGCGGTCGGGCAATGCCTTTTTGCGGTACTACCTGATTGAAGCGGCCGACCGGGTTCGTGTGCGCGACCCGGAATTCGAAGCGTTTTATATCCGCAAATACAGCGACGCCACCCACCACCCCCACAAACGGGCGCTGGTGTTGACCGCACGAAAGCTGACCGGTGTGATCTTCGGGCTGCTGACCCGAGGTCAACTTTATGATGGAAGGAGATTCGGTTCGTAAGGCCGTCGCCCTGTAGGCCATTGCCATTTCCTCCCTGCCACTAACTGGTGTCAACAACCGGTCTGATTGGTGATGCCTTTTTTGCCCCGCATGGTCAAAAATTAGTGCTTGACATTTTACCGCGGGTCTTATAGTGCTTCCCAATCATAATAGCGGCCTAAAGCTTTTTGTGCCGACGAAAGCAGCCTTAAACGGCGAAGTCTGACGCTGGCTTCCGGATCCATGACGAGCACCTGATCGAAGAACTCGTTCACCACCGGGACCACATCCCGAACCCTATCCCACCACACATCCAAGGCGCCCGAGGGCGTAGCCACCACCCCCGCAATGAGGACCGCCAACTTTTCTTCAATGCCTTCATAGCTATCTTGTCCTGGCACGATGACCTGGTTAGCCAGAATACGGCTGATTCTTTTGTAGGCAACCACCACCTCCTCTTGATCTAACGCATGCTGGTCTAAAAACTTTAATCGGTCGATAAACGACTGCCAGGGGAACTCGCGGGCTAATACCGCTTGAATCGACTCCTTTGGCCACTGCCCTTCCCACTGGGATATCAGCCGCTGCACGATGAGGGCATACACCTCGTCCCTTACAGACACTTTGGCACCAATCGCATCGCAAGCAGCATCTAAAAGCTCAGCCACCGTGTGGCCGTTGAGCACCGCCGTTTCCGATGCGAGTCGGGCAATCCCCATGGCCTGGCGCCTTAGCCCAAAGGGGTCTTCTGATCCAGAGGCGCGAATCCCCGCGGCATAGAAGGAGACTAGGGTATCCACCCGGTCAAGCAATCCCACAACTTGTCCGACAATCGCTTGAGGAAGAGCATCGTCGACGCTGAGTGGCCGGTATTGGTCTTGGATGGCTTGTACCACCGCCGGGTCCTCGCCGTCCAAAGCCGCGTAAATCCCACCCATTTCCCCTTGCAACTCCGGAAATTCGCCAACCACGTGCGTTAGCAAATCACACTTAAAGAGCGTAAGCGCACGATCAAATTGGCTCCTCGCCTGATCATTCATCGGCCACCAGACCCGCGTCTTTAAAAACAGACGGCCCAGCCGCTCGATCTTGTCGTGATATGTGCCAAGTTTGGCGTGCAGAGTAACGCCCGAGAGGTCCGGGGCGTGATCTGCCAAATGCGATTTGCGATCGAGGTCGTAAAAGTACTGAGCATCCGCCAAACGCGCTGCCAAAACCCGTTGATTACCATGGCGAACCGCATCGAGATCTTCGCCAACCCCATTACGCACCGCCAGAAAGCAAGGCAACAGGCGGTTATTGGGGCCAAGAACGGGAAAATAGCGCTGATGGACGCGCATCGAGGTCACCAAGATCGGTTCCGGAAGGCCCAGGTACTTCGGATCCATCCCCCCTAAAAAGGGGGTCGGCCACTCGACTAAGTTGGCTACCTCCTCCAACAACATCGGATCCCAGTCCGGCACTCCCCCTGATTGGCTAGCCAGTATCTGGCCCTGATCACGGATGGCCCGCCGTCGCTGCTCCACATCGACCATCACATGGCCCTCAATCAAGGCCTGCCAGTAATCCGACACGCTGGACACTAAAAGCGGGCCGGGGTGATCTGTCCGATTCCCATAGGTCACGTTCCCAAAAGCCACACCAAGGGCCTGACCCTCTAAGACTTGGTCATCCAAGACCGCCACAACCCACCGCACCGGGCGAATAAAACGGACCTCGCCGCTCCCCCAGCGCATGCTGCGCGGTTGAGGCAAGGCTGCCAATACTTGGTCTAACAGCCCCGGCAGGATCTCGCTGGCCCTATGGACCGGCTTTTCCAAGGTAGCCGTCACGTAATCCTTATCGCCCGCCGTGATACGGCCTAATTCCTCGGCCTTCATCCCCACCCGGCGTAAAAAGCCGTGTAAGGCCTTCGTCGCCGTACCGCCCTGAAAAGCGCTGGTGACCGCCGGACCCCGCACGGTTTCCACGGCTGCCCTCTGGGATTCTGCCACCTCGGCTTGGAACACCAGCCGACGCGGTGTGAACCACGTGCGCGGGTTCTGGCCCAAAAGACGTGCGTCGTCCAACGCTTGGGTCATCTTTACGCGATAGGTGTCGCTGAGGGATTCTAAAAACCGACTGGGAATTTCTTCAACCCCAATTTCCACGAGAAATGTCCGAGTCTCTTTAGTCATGCACCATCACCCGCCTCAGATAGGTGTCGGCAATGCACCGTGCCAGTTGGCGCATCCGGGCCATATAGGCTTGGCGCTGGACGACGGCAATCGCGCCCCGCGCATCCAATGTATTAAACACATGGGACGCTTTTAAGAGCCATTCATAACTAGGCCGTTCCAGCCCCTGATCCATCAGGCGCCGCGATTCGCCTTCATAGAGGTCAAACAGGTGTCCCAACAATTCGGCATCGGCCATTTCAAAACTGTAAGCCGCTTGCTCCCACTCCACCCGCGCATAGAGGTCGCGATAGGTGATGCCCGGAGCCCAGGGAACTGACCACACATCGTCGCAACCGACCAGATAGCTGGCCAGCCGCTCAATCCCGTACGTGAGCTCCACGGACACCGGGCGACAGTCATGGCCAGCCATCTGCTGAAAATAAGTAAACTGACTAATTTCCATGCCGTCCAGCCACACCTCCCACCCCAGGCCCTGGGCCCCCAGTGTGGGATTCTCCCAGTTATCCTCCACAAAACGCACGTCGTGCTGCTTGCGGTTAAGCCCCATCGCTTCCAGACTCCTAAGATAGACCTCCACAATATCGTCGGGCGGCGGTTTTAACACCACCTGAAATTGATGATGCTGATACAAACGGTTGGGGTTTTCCCCATAGCGGCCATCCACGGGGCGCCGGCTCGGCTGCACATAAGCCACCCGCCACGGCATATCGTCCAACGCACGAAAAAAAGTGAGGGGGCTTTGCGTCCCCGCACCTACTTCCATATCAAAGGGTTCTGCCAGCAATACACCCTGGTCTAGCCAAAACTGTTTTAAAGTTAGAATAAGATCTTGTATCGTCACCTGTTATTACCCGCCTTTGGGACCGTGCGCCAGCCGGTCAATATTCAACAAAAAATCGTAAGACTTGAGCGGCTTGGCCGTCTCATGCAAAAGGTGCCGGAAAAACAGCCGTTTTAATTCCTCCTCCATACCGCCTTTCACGTCTACTTGCCCAAACTTGCTGGGATGCTCATTTAGCCAATATTGTAAACTACGCAGGCTACCGAGGCTAATGGTGTCCATGGGCCCGCCCGCCTTCTCTCGGCAATTCGCGCAATACAGAAAGCCCGCCTCGATGGCGATGGCAACCGGTCCCTGTTCCAACGGCCGGCCACACGTGCTGCAGTATCCCCAATCAGGCGAAAAGCCTGCCACCGACAGGAATCGAAATCCCGCCTTCAGGCCGACACTGGCGGCGTGGCGGCCTTGATTGAAGGCATCCAGCGCCGCCAGCAGCACGACAAAACTTTCCTCGGACGGCTCGTGCTCGGGCACTAACTGATCCACCACGTCAACCAACACCATTGCCCACCCCAAACGCTCCAGATCCTCGGAAATTTTGGGAAAGCCTTGGGTTAAGTCGGCTTCCATCACGTTGTCCAGCGTCGACCGGCCATGATACAAAGTCGCCTGGCTCAGCGTGAGCGGATGCAACTGTCCCGCCAATTTGCTCTTAGAGCGACGCACCCCGTGCGCCACGGCGGAAAATTTCCCGGTTTTACAACCGAACAAGGTGACCAAAGCATCATGGTCGCGGTACTGACGCGCCTTGAGTGTAATGACTTGATCTTGGTACACGGCCATATTAGCGTTCCGGGTCCGCGTAACCCAGCCGCCTTAACCAGGCGTCTTGATCTCGCCAGCCTTCGCGGGTTTTAACCCACAAGTCTAAAAATACCTGGTGGCCATAATAGGTTTCAAGCTCCGCCCGCGCCCTTTTCCCAATCTCTTTGAGCATATGGCCCCCTTCCCCGATAAGAATCGCCTTTTGCCCATCGCGTTCCACATAGATGGTGCAACGAATGTAGGTGAGATCCGGCCGCCTCAAGACACGCTCGTCGACCGCTACGGCAATCGAATAGGGAATCTCCTCGCGAGTCATATCGAGCACTTGTTCGCGCACGACTTCCCCGATATAAAAATCCTCACTTTGATCGGTAATCATATCGTCGGGATAATACGGCGCCCCTTCGGGCATCGCCTCGATCACCGCCCGGGTGAGGGCCTTCAACCCGGTTTCTTCAAGAGCCGACACCACAAAATGGGTATGATACCCCATCAATGCGCGATAGGGATCCCACCGCCCTTTAACCTGGCTGACCAGATCCGCTTTGTTCAGCACGAGCCAGACCGGCATCCGGATTCCTTGGCAAAAGCGCGCCACCTCCCGATCCTCCTGATTAGGTGGCCGGCTAATGTCGACAATATGCCATACCAAATCCGCATCTTTGGCGGACAGGCGGGCCGTCTTGTTCATGCGCCGCCCGAGCTGATGCTGCGGTTGATGAATACCCGGTGTATCCACCAGCACCACTTGGGAATCCGGTTGATGCAACACCCCCACAATGCGATTACGCGTCGTCTGAGGTTTTTTGGCCGCGATAGCCACTTTGCGACCCAAGAGCGCATTCAATAAAGTGGACTTGCCAACATTGGGTCGCCCAACTAACGCCACAAATCCTGACCTATAACCCATGCAGATCCTCCCGTCCGAACTGATGCGGCAACAATTGGGACACTGAGAGAATCCGGGACTCAACCCGGCCGCTGATGTCCGCCAGCACCACTTCGAAATCCCCAAACTCGGCCAGCACTTGGCGACATCCGCCACACGGAAAAATCAACTCGGGACCCGGTCCGACCACCACAATCCGCAAAAATGTGCGGTGCCCTCGACTCACCGCCGTATAAACGGCCGTTCTTTCCGCACAGCATCCCAAGGGATAACTGGCATTTTCCACATTGGCGCCTGTAATGATGGTGTTGTCCTGACAACGCAGCGCCGCCCCCACCTTAAACTTAGAATAGGGTGCGTAGGCGTTTTCTCGCGCCAATACTGCTTGGTGCCACAGTTCCTGGTCTTGCATCGGCTTTGCCCCCGCTTGTCCCATGAAATTATCTTTTCGGGTCATCTATTGCTCCTCTGTTTTCGCGGGAGCGATGCGGAGAACGGCACGCGACACCCGCCGACCTTCCACCTGGGCTACGGTAATCTCAACGTTGTCCAGGGCTACCACCTCCCCTTCGATGGGCACCCGTCCCAACAGGTGCAAAACCAGCCCGCCCACCGTGTCGAAGTCCTCGTGGGGCAACTCTAGATCGAATCGTTCATTGAGTTCATCCAGTGCGTATAGCCCCGCCACCTCTAAAACCCCAGGCGCTATCTCCCGAAGCGGAAGTTCCTCATGATCGTCATATTCGTCCTGTATTTCGCCCACAATTTCCTCCAGTAAATCTTCAATGGTCACAAGGCCGGCCGTACCGCCATATTCATCCATGACAATGGCCATCTGCGTCCGGTGATGCCGAAAATCCGCAAATAGACTGTCAATTTTTTTGGTCTCGGGTACAAACTGCACCGGCCGGGCCAATTCTTTGGCCAAGCTGTCCGCCGCCTTATCCCGCCCATAGGCTAAGACGTCTCGCGCATAGATGACTCCCGTAATATCGTCAATCGTCTGACGAAATATCGGCAAGCGCGAATGACCCCAGTCCACCAAGGCATCCCATACCTCGCCCAATGTCGCCGTGTCCGGCAGGGCTTGCACGTCGATGCGCGGCACCATCACTTCGCGCACCACCGTATCCCCAAAATCAAACACCCCTTGAATCATCTCGCGCTCGTTGGCTTCCAGCAATCCTTGTTCTTCGCCGACTTCCACGAGGGTCCTGAGTTCCTCTTCGGTCATGAGTCGACCGCCTTCCGGGTCTTGGCCGAGCAGGCGAATCAATCCGCCGCCGACCCAAGTCAACACGTCCACGACCGGATGAAACAGGCTGACCGACACCCGGAGAAATTTGGATAGACGCATGGAAACGCGCTCCGCATGATGCGAGGCAAATGTCTTGGGAGTTATTTCAGAAAAAAGAAGGATGAAGATGGTCATCACTACCGTGGATATGACAATGCCCACACTGCCAAAATAGTGGAGAAATAATGCTGTAGCCAAAGCCGAAGCCAAAATATTGGCGAGGTTGTTCCCAAACAGAACGGTCCCTAACAGCCGATTAGGCTCACGCAATAGACGAGACAGCCGCCTGGCTTCGGGAACATCCGCAAGACTTCTAATTCTTCCCCGAGACAAAGCCATCATCGCCGTCTCCGCCATCGAATACAACGCCGAAAACGCGACGACCACCACCAGGGCCACTATGATAATCCATTCATGGTGTGCCACCGGGTCGGTTCTGGCCTCCTTCGGATTGGTGTCGATCAGGCACCAGAGCCCATAATACCAAATAACCCACGCTTAACGCTAGACACCAGACAATCAAAAGAATCGGGTTCTCCTGCCATCGTACCATAAAATAGTCCGGCAGATGCTGCAGTCGCGGCGCATAAATGACTAACCCGATCGCAACCGAAGCCATAGCCGCTATCAACACCGCGCCCGCAGCCGTGTCCTTAGCCTCACGGGCCAAGCGATGATACTCGGGACTGGCCAAATCCACCACGGCTTCTACGGCACTGTTGATTAACTCCAGCCCTAACACCAGGGCCATGGCTCCAATAGCAAAAGCCCAATCAAGGCGGCTAAAATTTAAGAGCCAGGCTAGCCCCGACACAAACAGTCCGACCGACACATGGACGCGCAAATTCCTTTGGGAGCGCAACGCCTGCCAAATTCCCCGCCCAGCAAACCCGAACGCGGCCAAAAAGGCATTACGGCGCTTCACGCGTTAATCCTACCGATGTCAGGATTTCCTCCGTCTTGGCCATCATGCGGGACTCGTCGTCGGGTAAAACGTGGTCCCACCCAACCAGGTGAAGTACCCCATGAACGGTGAGAAACCCGATCTCGCGATTCAGGCTATGTCCATATTCATGGGCCTGACGCTCAGCCTGTTCCACCGAGATAATGACATCCCCTAACAAGCTCTCCCAGTCATCCGCTTTGTCGCCTTCACGTTGACTAAACGACAAAACATCGGTGGGGTTGTCCACCCCGCGATAAGTCCAATTCAGTGCTTTTACGGTGGCGTCATCGGTCAAAAGCAACGATAATTCCACGTCTTCTAAGGCAACACTAGCGAGGGTCGCCCGGGCCGCCTGGAGGGCGACCGCCTCCCACTCGCCGCACCAAGCGGGGTGACTTTCCGCCGCGATTTCCATTGTTTTTACTCCTTTCCATCTCTTTGAGCACCCGATCGGGATATTCAATCCGTTGGTGAAATACCCCGGTCAACACCCTCGTAAAGGTGCGGGCAATGGTGTCTAATTCTTTTAAGGTGAGGTTGGATTCATCTAACTGCCCATCTTCCAACCGCTCCTTAATAAGGCGGCGAACCACCTGTTCGATGGTGGGCGGGTTAGGATTCTTCAATGTGCGCACGGTAGCTTCACTGGCATCCGCCAGCATCACGATCGCGGTCTCCTTGGATCGCGGTTTAGGACCATCATACCGAAAATCGCTTTCTGGCACGGCGTCGTCGCCTTCTTGGTCACGGGCCTTTTCGTAAAAGAAACGAATGAGTGTCGTGCCGTGATGTTCACGAATGAAGTTCACGATGGGCTCAGGCACCCGATATTCGCGCGATAGTTCGATGCCGTCCTTCACGTGTGAGGAAATAATAATCGCGGATAATGTGGGTGCCAGCCGGTCGTGCGGATTTTCCGCACCAAACTGATTGTCCACAAAAAAGTACGGACGCTTAGACTTACCGATATCATGGTAATAGGCGCCAACACGGGCCAACAAGGAATTGCCACCCACCGCTTCGGCCGCCGCTTCAGCCAGATTGCCCACCATGATGCTGTGGTGGTAGGTTCCCGGCGCTTCCACCAAAAGCTTTCGCAAGAGCGGCTGGTTGGGATTGGAGAGTTCAATCAACTTCACCGCCGTGACCACCCCAAAGGGTCCCTCTAAGAGAGGAATAGACCCCATGGCCAAAATCGACGCCACAAACCCGTCGACAACCGCCCAGACCAAGTACTGCCACACTTGCGCTTGAAGAAGACTGGCACCCTGCATTAAATCTAATCCCAAGAGCGCCAGCAAATTGACTAAGGCCACCAACAAGCCGGCTCTTAATATGTCATAGCGTTGCGACAGCCGGCTAGTCCCAAACACGCCCGCAACCGCGCCGAAAAATGAGACGAGCGCTACGTTGATATCTGCACCGGTTAACACCGCTGTCGACAGCGCAACGATCCCTGCAACGACTAGTCCTAACCCCGAATCGATTAAAGCGGTAACCATGATGGCGGTGGTGGGCACCACTAAGTAGCTCAAGCCCGGCACCCCGCTTAAGGCATCCGCGGCGGCCACGGCCACCACTAAAATGAGTCCCGTCATGGCGGACACCCGCCAGGAGTCGATCAACCGCCGTCGCAAAAACCAAAAATATCCGGCGATGATGGCCACCATAGCCGTGACAAACACCATCGACCCCAAAACCGGCCCGATGTCCCACCCCTGATTGACCAGTCCCAGTTGGCGCAACACTTCCATGTCCGCAGGCGTCACCGTCTGGCCTTGTTGCACCACCACTTCGCCCTTAAGAATCTTAACCAAAGGCACTTTGGCCGCAGCCAGATTACGCTGGCGGGCCGTAGCTTGCCGATTCAAATACGTGTTAGGCACCACTAAAGATTGGGTGAGATCGGTTAGAAACAGACGCAAGGACGGACTAGGCGTCTCCTGTTGGGTCAAGCGCGCCACAAAAGACTTGGCTTCTTGCAGGCCGACTGAACTATTGCGAACGCCGCCATTGCCCATGACCGACGACAACGTCACTAACGCATCTTGTTGCAACTGCGACAGGGTGGAAGGACTTAAGGACAGCACCGTCGTCCATACCGATCGGGGCATAGAGATCGGGATTTCGTTGGTGATGGCCGATTCTCTTTCCGCTAACGGGGCAGCGGTGTCCTCGGATAACGCTAAGATATAGGCAAAATCGGCCCGAGTCTTTTTCTTTTGCTGACTTAATGCGTGCGGACGCGTCAGATAGACGCGGGCTTGTGCCGCCATGGCTTCCCGGCGGGCTCGCGCCGTCTGGGCAAAATCAATCACCCCATAGGGCGCCGTAATAGTGCGGGGGGCCAAATCGCCCGCCGTGAGGTTCACGCGGTGGCTAAAGAGCGTCACCATGAAAATTCCTACAATGAAGAGCCACGTTAAAAATGCCGCAGTCCATTGCGCGGCCCGACCCTCTTTCAACCAGGGATATCGTCTTGCAATTTGACTTGGCCATCTCCCGTCGCCCTGGGTACTATTCATGGTGTGTTGGCCTCGTTTGCCTCCTCAAACCGTTGATACGCCTGGATGATGCGCGCCACTAAAGGATGCCGTACGACATCGCGGTCGGTTAACCGCACCACGGCAACGCCGTCCACGTCCTCCAGAATCTTTGCCGCAAACTTTAGTCCGGAACGCTGGCCGGGCATTAAGTCCACTTGAGTCTGATCTCCCGTCACCACCATCTTGGAACCTTCTCCGAGCCGCGTCAACGCCATTTTCATCTGTTCATAGGTGGAGTTCTGCGCCTCATCCAGAATAATAAAGCTTTGGCTGAGCGTACGACCCCGCATGTACGCTAACGGCGCGACTTCAATGGTGCTGCGTTCCCGGTATTTGTCCACCGCCTCCTGCCCCAATAGATCATATAAGGCATCATAGAGCGGACGAAGATAGGGATCTACCTTGTCTTCCAACGCCCCCGGCAAAAACCCCAGCTTTTCTCCGGCCTCGACCGCGGGCCGGGTGAGGACAATACGCTCAACCTCGTGCGCTCTCAGTGCATTGACGGCCATCGCCATGGCTAAATAGGTTTTTCCTGTGCCGGCTGGACCCACGCCAAACACCAAGGTGCCTTCCCGGATGGCTTCCACATACAGTTGCTGCCCCAACGTTCGGGGCCGCACCACCCGTCCCGACGTGGTAGTATAAACGTTCTCCGACAGCAAATGCAAAAATTGCCGTTCGGCTCCCTCCGTCACAGCGCGCACAGCCGAGTCCACCACATGAGGACGCAGAGGCTGACCCGAGTATATCCACTCACCTATCAGGTCCAACACCTTGTAAGCGCGATCTTGATTCTCCGGGGCCCCTTGAATGGCAATCACATTGCCGCGCGCAGTCAATTTCACGTTGAAAGCTTTTTCCAAAGACTTGAGATGTTCATCACCGCGGCCCATAATCATCATCCAGGCCTGGTTATTCTGGACCACCCACTGATTTTGCGCCAACCAGCGTCCCCCTTGTTATGATCGCATCATTCCACCCGTTCCGCCGCAATGTTGCGGTTAACCACCCAGACGAGGTTCACAGTGATTCCCGTCTTCGATGCGCGCACACGCATCCGGGTACTCACTGGCTTATCGTGTTTTGGTGCTATCTGCTCCATCTTCCAACGGGCCCGACAACGCGCCACTTGAGTGGCCCGACGACGACTCAGCCTGATGGAGCGTATAGTCCATTCATTATATACCAACTCAATCATACGCACCGGCAGCGGGACCCCCCCAAACGATACAGGTTTTTCCACACGCTGGGTGTGGTAGTGCAAAAATGGCACGGACCTGAGTGATGGCACACTCACAACCGTCTGATGGTTCCACTGTATGAATCGCTGCACGAATCGGCGCCCCGTATCCATGGTCCGCCGGCTAAAATAGGGCTGAAATACCCGGACATGATAGTCTACGTCCGCCATGATTTTCCCTTTAGCCGGCGTGATCACGCTCTGTGCAGTCGGTGTCTTAGAGCCTGACTGCCGGGCAAACGGTACGTCCGTCACAGCACCTTCGATAAGAGTTTGTCCCTGGTTCACGTAGTCTCCAACCGCCACCTTCGCCAGACCCATATATATAAAGACCGATGTCACACGGCCCCGAGCATCGGAGACCAGTCGCTGGGGAAGTTGTTTCGGAGGCGGGCCGACAAAACGCATCCCACTCACGACCGCCACCATTCCTTGAAGGTGAATCCCGATAAACGAATACTGAGGCAACCGGGCCAACATGATCCGCCGAATGCGGTTAATATCTAGAGCCTGCCGACTAGCCCCAATGGTGAGCCCCGATTGTTCAGCCGCGCGGATTAAAGTCGCCTCAGCCCCCGGTTGTAGGTTCGGCGCCACCACGGTGATAGCCCACACATGCGAGGTCATGTACCCTACCATGAGCCATGCACTGATCAATCCAACCACCAAGAACGGCCGGCGCCGAATCTGGCGCCAGCGAAACGGCAGGCCGCCGCGCCGTTCCGTGAGCGCCGTGACCCCCATGGTATCCGCCAATTGGCTTAAGAATTCGTAACCATCCTCGGTGATTAATCCGAAGAACTCGTCCCCGTGGCGCTCAATCCGCCACAGACGATAGCCTGTTAACGCAACTTGCGAAATCAGCCGCTCGCTAAATCGGCCTCTTATCCGGATTAGCCGCCATCCTGCCAATAACCGAACGATTAAACCGGTCATGCCCTCCCCCCTTTAAACACGAGCGAGCGCACCTGTCCCGTGACCAACACCTCGCCTTGATCAATCCAGCCAATCACTAAATCACAACCGGTCACCACCAATTCGCCATCAGGAATGCGTAAAACCACCCGGTGAGGCGCATAGGACAAAATTCCCCGATGGTTTTCCACCCGGAACTGCAAGTGACCCACCACTTCCACCCGGGGCACATTCACCAACACTTCGGACGGAATTTCCAGAATCTGAGCAAACCGGTGAACAGGGTGAACACCTTGGCGCTTTCCGCTCATCGAAGCCCTCCCGAAAAACAGCCTTGGTTCATGGCTATGCATAAAGAATCCCCAATATTATGCCAAGCCTGGGATGGAAAAAGGTAACCCGCCTCACTGTGTCGAATGCCATACCAAATGAAAGGACGGAAAGCTGACATGCGCATGCCGGATCTCGCCGCCGAACACTCCCTGGCAGAGGTTATCCCTGTGGGCCTTCTGACTACGACCCGTTATTGTTGGGCAGGTTGTGCCTTCTGTCGTTTAGCAATCCTAAAACCTAAATGGGATTTGTCTCGAGCACCGTCGGGTCTTGGGCCCGATCACCTTAACGCCATAGACTTTCAGGCTGTTCGTGAAGTGAGGCTTCGAGGCGGTTTATCCTTAGCGGAGCCGTTCGATTATTGGATTCATGTGATTAGAGGATTGCGAAAAGCCTATGCGGGTCCGATTACGGCGTTTTCTCCCGTAGAGATTTGGCATTACCACCAACTCGAAGCACGACCGATTCGCGAATTGGTACGCCTCTTGCGGTGGGCCGGTGCCGACCATTTGGGCCCAGGCGGGTCCGAAACCTTTGACGACACACTCCGGGAACAATGGTCACCCTACCGCGTAACCCGAGTCGAATGGATCCAGGTGGCAAACGCCGCTCAGGAGGCCAATTTGGGAATATCCGCGGCGCCCATCGTGCTTGCGGGGCTCACTACCGGGACCTGGCGCGATTATTTAGCGCTATTAAGCGATTTCGCGCTGCACCACCTCGAGTTTAAACCCCTACAAAGTCAGGGAACCCGCCTCTCTGTCATGGGTGATGCCAGCCTTTTGGAGGTGAGCCAAGCCGTAGATGAGGTCCACGGGTTGGTCCCGGACTTGCCGCTGTACGTCCGCTGGCACTCCCAGGACGTAGCGGATGCAAGCGAAATACTCGGCGCGGCTGGAGCGTGTGCGCTGGTCGTCACCCAATGGGAGGTCAGTCCTTAATGCGCCCGGTTTTGATCTGGATGCCCGAAATGGAGGCAAAAGACTATCCCTCTCGGTTCTTCCCGTGGATGGCCGATCGATTTGTACGCCGTCACGGAGGAATTGGCCACATCGTCGCCGAGAGGCCCGGTCCCTGGGATTCCCTCGAAATCACGAATTCCCAGCCTGGCTATGATTGGTATTGCGCCATTCAGGCCAAACCGCCCAAGATCCCTGCCAAGAAGAACTCCCCTGGTGCAATTAGCGTGAATATGATGCTTCCCCAAGGCGCCCAGGATCCTATCTTGGATTATCTGGATCGCTTACAAAGGCTCGCCCCTATCCGCCGCTTAATTATTCGGCGGCCCCAGAACTTCACCATTGCCCGGGCCCAGATGGGTCTTCGGACACTCTATGACGCACTGTCCGCTCCGATATGGCTGAATCTTCAAAGCTTCGGTTGGGACGCGGTATCGTTTTTGTGTGCCGCCGATCCCGCATTCCAAATTTCTGGGGTGCCTGACCACGAAGTCTTTATATTGGCGCGCCTGGCCGAAATGGTCGAAAGGCCTTTGGTCCTAGCCGACCTCTCTTCGAAAAAGGCGCGACCGATCAACCCGCTTCCCCGCTATGACGACGTAAAGGGCGCCGCCCGAGTACTTAAAGCCTTGCCTTATTGGGTGCGTTCCCGCTAGGATAAAGAGGCAATGGGAAAGGGATGATGCCATGTTGGATTTAACGGTCGTGGTCCTATCCTATGAAGATGTCCGTCGACAAATGGCTCGCGGCGTCCGCATACTTGATGTGCGCACGCCCCAGGAATTTGTCTATCTACACATTCGGGGCTCCATTCCCTTAGTGGCGCCACGCTTCGGATTTCAACTGCTGTCCAGCGACCAGTTGGTGCGCGGCGAACGTGTCGTGGTGGTCGCTCAGTCTCCCGTGGCGGGGCATGTCGCCGCCCAGGAAATCGACGCGATTGGTGTTGATGTGATTGGCATCTTTTCAAGCTTGCCGCGCACTTGGGCAGAGCATGGCCTGCCGGTGCAAATCGGGGAGCAAGTCTTCCCGGATCAATTTTTAGCCTATGTCCACGATAATCCAACGGTGGATGTCGTGGATGTGCGCGAACCCGTGGAACGTGAGCACTTCCCCTTCCCACATGTGACCCGGACCCTTCCATACTCCCAGTGGCCAGACGGATCGGAAGCCCTAGACCCGAACCGTCCCATTATTTTCTTGGCCGGACGGGATGATCGTGCCGTTCTAGCGGCCCGTGACACCATGATGCGGGGTTTTGTCCGCGTGGGCTATTTGGTGGGTGGGTATGCCTCCTATCAGCACCCTCGCGTTTATGACCCTAAAGCGGCCGCACGTACGACCGCCCACCACGGCGTTTTTATTTGAAACGATGATCCAAACTGCCCAGTTGCAACGTTAAACCAGGTTCCCTGGCTAAATCCGTCGAACACGGCAATCCACGCACTCGATCCATCGGCCAAGGCACTGGGCGTGGTCACTTGACGGGACGGCCAGGCCACGGTCGATCCCAGGCGAAACCGTCCGTTTCTAAACGGGATCATCCCCTTCACGCCCAATCCCCATACCGGAGTCGTATCGGCGACAGAAATGGCCGCCTGGTAAACCGATGAAAATAGGTGCGAAGAACCCTCCCAATATCCAAATGTGCGAGCTCCCGTTGAAAAAGGAATAATCGGATGGCTTTTCTGAAATGCCACGGTGCCCTGAGGGGCGAAATGCGGGGTGGTTATCCCCGTCCCTGGTCCTCTAATCGCAATCAGCCGCGCTTCATGCGGAAAAACCACAAATGCCCAAAGTGAGTGACCCGATCCCCCGACTAGACTCGTGATGCCCTGGGGCAAATCCGAGTAGATTAGCCTCCAGTGATGGCCAGACCACTGGTCCACGCCTACCGGTCCACCTGAAGACGGCTCGGTCACGGCATAGAGCTTTAATTTCCAAAGGGCAATCGCCAGCACCGTCTGACCTGGGGGTGCCGACAGGCGACGCGCCACCGCCCCATGATAGATGCCTGCCACCTGGTGTCCCAACGTGACCCATTCCCAACCCGGCTGACCAGCTTGGGCAACCTCGACTTGCTCCACCATCCCCAAGGTTCCCACCCGGATCGCACGACCCAGGGGATGCCCTCGGTGAGAATAGTGTCGGCCAAACAGCACCTCTTTGGAACCAGTCGCCCGCGCGTAAAAGATCCAAAGAGTGGGAATGGGGGGGTCACGACGAGACACGCTACGAAACGATCGTTGCACCACCATGAGAACCACGGCCGTTAGAGCCGCCAGGCAGAGAAAAAAAAGGGCCTGACGGCCCTTCAACCCCATTACCGGGTAAGGCGCTGAAGAGCTGCTCTAACCCCTTCAGACACCGTTTTTCCATCCGCACGCCCCCGGGTACGAGGCGTGAGCCACCCCATCACCCGGCCCAAATCCTTTGGGCCCTGTGCCCCGGTTTGCAGGACAGCTTCGTCAATGAGTTGGTCCAATTCCGCTTCGGTCAAAGCGTTCGGCAAATATGGCTTTAAAACCTCCATTTCGCGTTCCAGTTGTTCCACTAAATCCGGCCTTAGGGCGCGTGCAAACTCTATCGCGCTATCCCTGCGCTCCTTGACCTGCTTGACAATGACTTGAATAATCCCGTCATCGTCCAGGGTAGTGCGCTGGCTTCTCGTCTCCGCTTCCAGTATCGCCGCTTTGACGCTCCGAATGACCGCCAATCTCAGGGGATCCTTGGCACGCATGGCTATCTTGAGATCATCATTGAGGCGTTCGCGTAAAGACATCGGAAAAACTCCTTGCTTTATTACTTACTCTTCTTCTTGCGCGCCGCCTCGGACTTCTTCTTCTTGCGTACGCTCGGCTTTTCGTAATGCTCGTGGCGGCGTGCCTCGGAAAGCACCCCAGCTTTCTGAATCTGCCGCTTAAAACGCCGGAGTGCACTTTCCAAACTTTCATTCTTGCCGACTTTGACCTCTGACATACAATCTCCCTCCCCTCCACCCGAACGGGTTGGGGTCTTTGAGCCATGCGGAATTTCATCAAATACCCCGCCTGGGCATCTTCGAACACACACCCAGCCTGGGGAGCACACGTAAAACCAACTCGGCTCAAACTTGAAGGTGCTCGAGAAGAGCACATGATCCCATTTATTATACGAGGTCAAAACAAATGGTGTCAAACGAGCTCTAAGCCTACCAGGAACGATAGAGGTGGCCATATTTTGTTAAGCATTCCTTGCATAAAGTGCTCTCCAAGAATCCTTGGGCGAATGAAGTGGCCTCGCGTTTGACCACGGGCCTATGACAGATGTCACAAAATTTCAGTTCAATAACTTTGCCCACCGAGACCGACCTCCTTGTCGGCAGTATCACCGCCTCGGGGGTAATCGAGTCTAGCAGTGTTGCCCAAAAGTGCCAGTCCTATTGCAGGAACAGCACACTGGCGAAGGCGCCGGCGTTTTCCGACCGATACACGGATGGCCCCAGTGACAGGGGCTCAAATTGCTTTTGCTCCAAATAGGATACTTCGTCCGCCGAAAAACCCCCTTCCGGACCTACTAAGAGCGCGACCGGATTAGCATCCGCCTCAAGCCAGGGCTTCTTGGAGTGATGACCCTTCGCTGGATGGGGATGGAGCACAAACCCTTTACTTCCATCTAACAGTGCGACCTCTTTCAAAAGAGTGCACGGACCAATCTCTAAAATGCTGGCGCGCTGGCTCTGCTCACTCGCTTCTTTGGCGATGGCACGCCACCTATTCTCCCGTTGCGGCCTCACATCGCGCACAATGGTACGGTCCGTCACAATCGGCACAATCAAGGAGACGCCGGCCTGGCTGGCACGGTCGACCACCTCGCTGAAGTGATCGCCCTTTAATAACGCTTGGTATAAGGTAATGTGCCGACGAGGCTTCCAGGCTCGGCCCATCTGTTCCGTCACTCGTAGCGCGGTGGCGCCGAGCAGAATAACGGCCCGAAAGACCAGCCCGCCAACGCTTAACACCTCTATCGGATCACCCTCTTGGCGCCGCATCACCGCCGCCAGATAGTGCTGATGCTCTGGCGACAGCCCGATAATTTGCCCCGATTGGACCACCTCGTCAACCGCGAGGCGAACCATGTCTCACCGTCACCGCCAGCCACCCGGCATCCTCTTCGACACCAGATATGTGCTGGCCGGTACTTTCTACCAATCTTGTGATCTCCTGGCGACGCGCTTTGAGCAACCCGGACAAGATCAGGGTCGCGCCCGCGCTCGCTAAATAGTTCTGAATACGGCCCCACTCCGTCTGGATGATGTCCCAAATAAGATTTAAGCATAAGATATCGAAGCCAAAAGGCTTTAGCGCCTCTAACGTGCCCAACACCACCACCACACGATCACCCAGAGAATTAAAGGCCGCATTGTGGCGGATGGCCGCCACCGCGACGGGATCCGGTTCGACCAACACCACCTGGCGGGCTCCCAAGAGTCCCGCAAAGAGCCCCAAGATCCCCGAACCCGCACCTAGGTCCAAGACGGTTTGATTAGTCAAATCAAGTTTAGCCAGGGCGTTAAGGCACATCCTGGTGGTCGGGTGAGTGCCTGTCCCAAAGGCCATGCCGGGATCAAGCCAGAGTGTATGGGCAAGATCTTTGGGTGAATTTTCATACCAGAGCGGAACGATAGCGTAGTCAGAAGCCACCTCCTGGGGCTTCCAGTAACTTTTCCAGGCATTGGCCCAGTCTTGGCTGTCCACCGTCTCCGTATGGACTGGCCAGCCTCTTTCGCCACAACCCTTGAAAATCGCTTCTTTGGCGTCCGTTGCTTGATCCATGGCCAGATACACCCTTACAAAGGGTCTTCCTGGTTCCCGGGGAATATCCGTGAATAAAGGCGCCAGCATCGCCCCATCCTCGTATTCAAATCCACCCGGGCACCAGAGCGTCACTAAAGCCAGCGCATCGGCCATGTCCTCGGCCTGGGGATACCAAGTCACACACCAGTAGCGCAAATCCAGGGACTCATTACCGGCCCAGGGCATTCTTGACTTTCCTCATAATCCCCTTATCTTCCGGTAAAATGTCTTCTCCGCGCATCTCAGCCCAGGTCCTTAATACCTCGCGTTCCTTCGGGTTTACGTGCCCCGGTACCGACACGGCAACCCTGACGTTCAGATGGCCCTTAACCGAGCTGCCCAACCGTGGCAGGCCCGCGCGCGCAATCCGTATGACCGTGCCCGCTTGGGTTCCCGGCGGAATGTGCAGCACCTCGGTGTTTCCCGTGAGCGTCGTCACAGTCAGTTCCGCACCTAATACGGCTTGGGCAAATCCGATCGGCAGATCGAGCCATAAATCATCGCCCTCGCGGCGGAAGCGTTCATTGGCGGCGACATGAATAAAGACGATGAGGTCGCCCGGCCCACCCCCGCGACGTCCCGCCGCTCCTTCTCCCTGAACCCTAAGCCGCGTCGACTCATCGACACCCGGAGGGACTTTGACCGTCAGGCGCTTTTCGCCGCGGACAACCCCACGTCCTTGGCACGCCTTACATACGTGGGGAATAATCCGTCCCGTACCCCGGCAGCGCGAACAGGCTTCAATGCGGCGAATCCGTCCCAGAAAACTATCGGAGATGCGTTCCACTTGACCTTGGCCGCGGCAATCCGGGCAGGTTTCAATCCGGGTTCCCGGCTCGGCCTGGTTGCCATGGCACCGTGAACAGGTTTCCTCCCGGACCACTTTGACCTCTTGTTCGGTTCCACTCGCCACCTCATCCAAACTGACCGTGAGGTCGTAGCGCAAATCCGGGCCCCGTTCCGGCCCCTGGCGCTGGTTATTGGCGCCGCCAAAAAACATGTCGAAAATGTCGCCAAATCCGCCAAAACCAAAGTCAGCTCCCGGCGCACCAAATCCGCCCTCGGCTCCCGCATGGCCAAACTGGTCGAAGCGTGCGCGTTTTTCCGGGTCGGACAGCACCTGGTAAGCCTCATTAAGCTCCTTAAAGCGTTCTTCGGCATCCTGATTCCCCGGGTTGGCGTCCGGATGGTACTTGCCGGCCAATTTCCGGAACGCCCGCTTAATTTCATCAGCGGAAGCACCACGGCTAACCCCCAGGACTTCATAATAATCTCTTTTAGCCATGATCCTGCTCCTTTTACTCCCCGCTAGATACCTTCACCAAACTCGCCCTCAACACCCGATCATTCCAGGAAAAACCCCGTTGCAACTCCTCGACGACCGTCCCTTCGGGCTCTTTGCTCTCCACCCGTTGCACGGCCTCGTGAAACCGGGGATCAAATAACGTTCCGACCGCCTCAATAGGCTTGACCCCGAGCCGACTAAAGGCTTCCAAAAATCCGTCGCGGGTCATTTCCAACCCCACCCGCCAAGCCTTGGCTTCGCCCTCCGTCGGCATGTAGCCGAGGGCGCGTTCAAGATTGTCAAAAACGGGGATCAAGGCGCTCAACAGGCGCTCCGCGGCGTGCCCCTGAATTTCCTCGCGTTCCCGGTCCATGCGCCGCCGAAAGTTTTCAAAATCGGCCTTAAAACGCAACATTTGGTCGTAACGCGAGCGCGCCAGATCCTCCCAGTCCACGTCCGGTTGATCGCGCTTGATGTCTTCGTCCCCGTCTTCGCGAGGTTGATCCACCAAAACATCGCGGTCTTCTGGTTCTAAGACCTCGTCCTCCTTTTCATGAGAATCTTGGCTATCCACCTGTGGCTTTTGTTCACTCATAGATTATCCTCCCTACACTCACTGGTTAACCGTGCAATGCCCGGCTTAATTCTTCAGACACCGCTTCCACGATACTGGTCACCCGATTGTATTGCATGCGCTTAGGTCCTAGCACCAACAAATGCCCCACGACACTGCCGTGAAGCCGATAGGTGGCCGTGACCAAGCTGCAGTCCTGAATATCATCCAACGACGATTCCGCTCCAATCACAACCTGGACCCCATCGCTGAAGTATCGGCTGACCAGTTCTACCGCGGTCTTGGTCTCCAAAAACCCTAAGACCCGGCGAACTTTCTCGATGTCGCGAAATTCAGGATAGTTAAGAATGTTGAGCGGCCCTGCCAAGCTCACTTTATCGTCGTCGCCGTCCCGACCGGTAACCCATTTAAAAGCGAGTTGCCACAACTCCCGGTAGCGGTTAATATCACCCTGGAGGGGATCGAGAATGCGGTTTTTCAGTTCATCCAGACTCACCCCGCGGAACTCCTGAGTAAAGTCCCAAGCCAGCGCCCACAGCTTATCGGCATCAAACTCATCCGGGACTGCCAAGGTTTGATTCTCCACCATGCCGGTACTGGTTCTGAGCACCATCAACACGGTGCCCGATCCCAACGGCACAAAACTAAGGTCCACTAATAGCGCTTGCGCTAAAGGCGGTGCGACCACCATCGAAGGATAGAGGGTCAACTCAGAAACCAGGCGGGCGGTCTGATGGATGAACCAGTGCAGTTCGCGCACCCGGACGTGATAGGCGTGGCGAATTCGCTCCCGATCCCTCGCATTAAGTCGAGTGGGCCGCATGATTTCATCCACGTAATACCGATAGCCTTTGTCCGACGGCATCCGACCCGCCGAGGTATGCGGTTGTTCCAGATACCCTAACTCCTCCAAGTCGGCCATTTCGTTGCGGATGGTTGCGGAGCTCACCCCTAGCCCATATTTACGAGCTAGGGTTCGCGACCCGACAGGTTCGGCAGTTGCGATGTAGTCATCAATGAGCGCCTCCAGTACGCGCTGTTTCCGACTATCCATGCGAGCGTCCACGGTCTCACCCCGCCACCAATATTTAGCACTCGGACAACGAGAGTGCTAATGATACAAAAACGATAGCATCGGCGGCTTTTCCATGTCAAGGCAAGTGGACCACTAACCTCGGATCACGGTGACACGGATAGCGCCAAAGGCGCGTCGACCAGGGCCCGGGCCACCACATTGGCCATGTCCCGGCCCCGTTCGGTGAGTATGATCCGACTGTCGTGCCATGCGACCAAGCCCATATTCCCGAGGGACAACCACACCGGACCAAAAGCCTCTTTGGGGTGGCATCCGAAACGCTCGGAAAAGGCTGGGACACTCACGCCCACCCATTGCCTTAAACCTAGCCAGAGATATTCCCGCATTTCCTCGGCCGCCGTAAGAATTTCCTCTCCATCGACGGGGTCTTGGCCATGCTCCACCATCTCCATGTACCGCCGCACCCCGCGCACATTCCACCAGCGGCGCCCGGGGTGATAGGCGTGGGCGCCAGCCCCGAGGGCTAAATAGGGTAGCAGTTTCCAATATAACTGATTATGGCGGGAGGCAAAACCTGGGCGCGCGTAGTTCGATATTTCATAGGGCATGAGGCCCTGGTCGGTCAACGCCTTTTCAGCCCAATCCGCCATGTCAGCCACCAGATCTCCCAAAGGCAGGCGTTGTTCACCGCGCTCTAAAGACTTTTGAAGCGGCGTACCCTCTTCCACCATTAACGCATAAAGTGAGAGATGGTCTGGGCTTAGGGCTAATAATCCAGTGACTGTCGCTTGCCATTCGGTCAGCGTTTGTCCCGGAATTCCATAGATCGCATCCAGACTAATATTAGAAAATCCGTGATTTCGTGCCAGACTGACGGTGTCTTGAATGGCCCCGGCATCATGAATGCGGTTTAGTGCCGACAAGTGATGATTTTGGAGGGCCTGGGCACCAATCGACAATCGATTGACCCCAGCCTGAGCCCATCGGGAGAGCTTCTCGGCAGTCACGGTGCCGGGGTTGGTTTCTACCGTGATTTCGGTTCTGGGTGCTAGGGCCGTCTTTAAACGCACCTGGTCAATCACGGCCCCCAAGAGGTCGGCATCCACTAAGGATGGGGTCCCACCCCCAAAATAGATGGAGGCCAACGAACCGTCCGGCAACCGTTCTTCGGCCAATTCCTGGATGAGTGCCTTTACGTACCGCTCATGCATGTCTTCGCCCATACCGGTCACGGTATTAAAGTCACAGTACGTGCAGCGCGCCTGACAAAAAGGGATGTGCACGTAAAGACCCCACTCCCCACTCATTCGCCATCCACCCGCAAGATCGCCATGAACGCTTCCTGAGGAATTTCCACGCTACCCACCGACTTCATGCGCCGCTTGCCTTCCTTCTGCTTTTCCAGGAGCTTTCTTTTTCGCGTAATATCCCCGCCATAACATTTGGCCAGCACATCCTTGCGCAAGGCCCGGACGCTCTCCCGCGCAATCACCCGCGAGCCAATGGCCGCTTGAATCGGCACTTCAAACAACTGCCGCGGAATAAGTTCCCTTAAGCGTTCGGCCAATTGGCGGCCTTTCCCATAGGCCCGATCCCGATGGACAATGGTAGACAGGGCGTCAACCACTTCTCCATTCAGCAAGATATCCATACGGACCAAGTCAGCCACCTCATGACCTTTCAACTGATAGTCCAACGAGGCATATCCCCGGGTCCGACTTTTCAGTTGGTCGAAGAAATCATACATAATCTCACCCAGCGGCAGTCGATACGTAAGGCGCGACCGCAAGGCATCGAGATAGTCGAGATTGAGATAGGTGCCCCGGCGTTCCTGGGCCAATTCCATGACCGCCCCAATATACTCGCTCGGCGTAATAATGTCCGCCTGAACCACCGGCTCTTCAATGGTGGCGATGTCTCCCGCCGGCGGCATGAGCGCCGGATTATCCACCCGCAGCGACCCCCCTTGAACTAAGGTCACGGTATAGACCACGTTGGGTGCCGTGGTAATTAGGGTGAGGTCATATTCGCGTTCCAGCCGCTCTTGAATCACCTCGAGATGCAACAGCCCTAAAAACCCCGCACGAAATCCAAACCCCAATGCGGCCGACGTTTCCGGCTCAAAGGTTAAGGCGGCGTCATTGAGCTGCAATTTCTCCAAGGCTTCGCGCAGGCGACCATAGTCCTCGGAATCGACGGGGTATAAGCCCGAATATACCATGGGCTGAGCCGGGCGATACCCCGGCAAGGCCTGGCCTGCATGGCGACCCGCATGGGTCACCGTATCGCCCACCCGGGTATCTTGCACAGTTTTAATTTGCGCAGCAAAAAAGCCGACTTCACCCGTCAGGAGTTCTGGCACCAGGGTGGGATTGGGCCCAAACACCCCGATCTCCGTCACCTCAAACTCCTTTTTCGTCGCCATAAAGCGCACCCGATCGCCAATTTTCAAAGCACCATCCATCACGCGCACATACACCAGCACACCCTTATAGCTATCAAACCGGGAATCAAAAATGAGAGCGCGTAAAGGCGCCCCGTGATCCCCCGTGGGTGGCGGCACGTGCCTGACTACGGCGGCCAGGACCTCGTCAATGCCGACCCCCTGTTTAGCGGACGTAAGCACGGCCTCCGTGGCGTCAAGCCCAATGTCCAGCAATTCATCCATGACCCGGTCAGGATCCGCGCTAGGCAGATCAATCTTATTAATCACCGGGACCACCGCCAAATCATTTTCCAGCGCCATGTAGAGATTGGCTAGGGTCTGAGCCTCGACGCCTTGCGCCGCATCGACGACTAAGAGCGCCCCTTCGCAAGCCTTCAGTGCCCGGGAGACTTCATACGTAAAGTCAACGTGGCCTGGGGTATCGATTAAGTTCAGTTCGTACCGCTCCCCCGAATACTCATAAGAAAGGCGCACGGCTTGAGCTTTAATGGTGATGCCCCGCTCGCGTTCCAGTTCCATCGAGTCCAATACCTGCGGGGCCATCTCGCGGGCGGTCAGTGCGCCGGTGACTTCGATCAGGCGATCGGCCAGCGTCGACTTTCCATGGTCGATGTGGGCAATAATTGAGAAGTTACGAATGTGGGCTTGGTCCACCAGATCCTCCTTGAGTGCGTCAACGTCATCGCTTATCACCCTATGTTACCACCGTTAAGGTGCATTTACCGAACCGTGACACCAGGCCATGCAAATTCCGCCAAGCGTCCAGGCATACGGCTAGTGCCATGCGGCAGGCGTCTGGCGGAGCAAATAACCGTTGGGACAAACACACGGGGCATTCTGAACCACGTGTATTCACTTTGGTACCAGGTTAGTAGCAGTGAAGGCCTAAAGCCTGGTGGCCCACTAACTGCATCGGCACTGCCGGGGGCGAACTGAAACAAAGTATTGCGCGGGCACCCGGGAGACCCGCCGTTTGGCTTCAACCAGGCGAGTTCATGACATCCGTAGTCAGCCAATGGACCGATTTAAGGCATCGGGCTTAGACGGGCGTATTGCAATCCCGAATTTTGGATGTCATGAAGCGTCAACTTGACGGCTGATTACACCGTCATATGAAAAGCTCGTTGTTATAGAACATCGCCAACTCGGTTCAGGCTACAATGGATTAGATTTCAAAAGAAAGGGCAGGTGTGATGATGAGGTCCGGCCTTCGTATTGACAATGATGTACCCGCGTTCACGATCCTCTGATTGAAGGGGAGGGCCGAGAGCGCTCCTTCGTCAGAGGAACTCCCAGTTCCATCATGACGGAGGGATACGGGTGCAAGCAAAATGGTTCGGGGCCCTGTGTTTGGCCCTAGCCGCGAGTATTTGGGGCGGCATGTACGTGGTCAGCAAAATCGTCCTGGCGGTTATGCCGGCCATGACGTTGGTCTGGATTCGATATGTCGTAGCCCTCGGGTGTTTGGGGGGCTTCGGTTTGGTGACGCGCCAATCCTGGCGGATTCAGTGGCGGCATGTACCCCTAGTGGTGGCCATCGGCCTCATCGGATATGGGGTGTCGATTTGGGCACAATTTCGTGGAACGCAGTTGACGACGGCCCAAATGGGGTCAATCGTCACCGCCGCTACTCCCGCCTTTATGGTTATCTTTGGCCGTGTAATTCTCGGCGAACCGATTACCTGGGGCCGGGGTATGTCCGTAGGTTTGGCGACGATCGGCGTGTTGATGGTCGTGGGGGTCGGCGGATTCTCCTCCGGACATCTCGGGGGCGGCCTCATCCTAGTGGTCGCCGCCGTCTCGTGGGCCCTGATGTCAGTGCTCGTGAAACGCCTACCCGGCGCGTATTCGCCGCTGGTGGTCACGACATACGCCATCGCAGCGGCAGCTGTAGTGCTGACACCGGTGGTGTTGGCACGGGGCCCGTTTCACGCCGGTCTCGTAGCTCAACCCGAAATCTGGGGGGGTATTCTGTACCTCGGAGTTGTGTCAACCGCGGGCGCCTTTGTGCTGTGGACGAAGGGACTGCAACTTCTCGAGGCCGGGAGTGGTGGTCTATATTTCTTCTTTCAACCGCTCGTAGGCACGGCACTTGGTTGGTTCGTATTGGCAGAGCCCCTAACGTGGGCATTTTGGGGAGGTGCCGCCTTCATCGTCGCAGGAGTACTCCTGGTCGTGAAGGAAAAGAACTGAAACAAAACTGGCGGTTACGCCTGGGGGATATCCCCGGAATTGGGACGCATCTGGGGATTTCCTACGGGCATCAGCCCACGGGTCCGATAAAGCCAAACTCTTGAAGAGTACCGGCTATTTTGATAGACAGTCTTTGCACGTGGATTGTTGGATCCTCCACGGATTCCCAGAAAAATTACAAAATGCGCCGTAAAACCCATAGCTTCAGTGGGCGAGTGTCAAAGGCAGGCTCCCATTAACCGTCGTAGCGCAATGCATGGATGGGATCTTTATGGGAGGCCTGAAAAGCAGGATAAAGACCAAACACAACGCCTACCGCGGCGCTAAAGACAAAGGCCAGCACCATGGCCATAGGCGATAGGGTGGCTGCGGTGTGAAACCAATCCGGGGCCAATAAAACCATACCGGCCCCTACACCGATGCCCACCAACCCTCCAATGATACTGATGGTCATGGCTTCTAACAGGAACTGCAAGACGATGTCCTCGCGTGTCGCACCTAAAGCGCGGCGAACGCCAATTTCGCGGGTGCGTTCGGTCACCGACACCAACATAATGTTCATAATACCAATACCACCGACCACAAGGGCAATGGCGGCCGTCCCGGTTAGAAGCCGCGTCATGGTCGCCCGTGTCGCTTGGAGGGTTTGAAGCACCTGATCCTCTGAAGCGACGGTGACTCCATTAGAGCCCACCCGATTAGTGAAGAAGTTGGTTAGGAGATTAGCCACCAATGCGGCTTGATTCGGGCTGGCGGTCTTGATAATAACTTGACTGAGTTGATTGGTTCGCATTAGCGTCGAGGCGGTCGTCAGAGGAATAAAGACGGTGTTGTCCTGACTAGACCCGGGGCCTTGCCCAACCGGGTTGAGCGCACCGACTATCCGAAAACGTTGCCCAAGGAGAAGTATCGACTGGCCTACCGGACTTCGGCCGCTAAACAAAGTCTGCACCAAATTGGCCCCTACGACGGCAATACGGGGATCCAAGCTAAGTCCGTCGACCGAAAAAAACTGCCCCGTCCCCAAACTCAGTGCCCCCGTTTTCAAGTAATCGGGCAGCGTGCCCACGACGGCGGCCGATCCAGATGTCACCGCAGTGGCTATGGGCCCGTGCGCGTCCACAATAGGAACGACCTGGACGGCAAACGGAATAACCGCACGAATCGTCGCCACCTGTCGCTCGGAAAACGGGGTTCCGGCCGTCGGTGTGACAAATACCACGTTAGTCCCCAATGTTTCAATACGAGCGCTAACAGCATGCGTGGCCCCTTGGCCGATCGACACCAGCACGATAACCGCCCCCACGCCAATGATAATGCCAAGCGTGGTGAGAAAAGCCCGCAGCTTATTGTGCCACATGCCGCCCACAGCTAGCCGTATACTATCCAGCCAGCTCACACCGATCCCCCCCCGTCGGTCATATGCCCGTCCCGTAGACTAATGACTTGGTTGCACTCTTTCGCGATCTCCGAACTATGTGTCACAATTACGACAGTACGGCCGGTCTGATGGATATGCTTCAAGAGCCGCATGATTTCTGTCCCAGTGTCAGTGTCCAAGTTGCCAGTCGGCTCGTCCGCGAGAAGCACTTGAGGGTCGCCGACTAGAGCCCGTGCGATAGCCACGCGCTGCTGTTGACCACCGGATAGCTCGGCCGGGTGGTGAGACAAACGATGGTCCAGCCCCACCATCGTTAAGACCTCCCGGGCCCGGGCCCGCCGCTCCGCTAACGGGACGGCCCGATAGACCAGGGGTAACGCCACATTATCCCACGCCGTGAGTGTGGGAATCAGTTGAAAAGCTTGAAACACAAACCCCATCGTGCGGTTTCGCACATGCGCCCAGGTGTCCGCATCAAATCCGCTCACGTCCTGGCCGCCTAACCAATACTGCCCGGAGGTAGGACGGTCTAGACCGCCGAGGATGTTTAATAGGGTAGACTTACCCGAACCGGACTGACCCACAACCGCGGCCAGGGTTCCGGGCGCAATGGTCACCGTGATGTTTCGCAACGCCCACAACGTCTGGGTACCAAACGGATAGGCCTTGGAGAGGTGCTCTAGGTGAATCATCGCGCTTTCTTGGCCTTCCGTCCGCCACGCCCACGGTGCAGGGCACGTCCCTTCGCTTTGAGGTGCAGCTTACCCGACGGCGCACCCAGTACTGCCGTAATGACTCGATCTCCGCTAGACAAGTGGTGCGAGCTAACCGCCGCCAATGTCATATTCTCTAGCAAAATATGCACCGGCACGCGATGGCGCCCCGTACCCGACACGACCTCCACGGTAGTCCGGGACCCGCCCGAATGCAGTGCCGCCAGCGGTACCAGTAGGGCATTATGGATAGTGCGCACGGTGATATTGACTTGAGCGCTCATTCCGTAGCGAATCGCGCTCCGGCCGGGCACCGTCACTGTCACGGGAAAGGTCGATACGCCATTGCTGTAAAGCCCTATCGACGCTACATTTTGCACGGTTCCGTGGAGGACCGTGGCGGGTAAGGCGGGCAACGTAATCCGCACCGACTGCCCCGGATGCACTTGATCAATTTGTGTTTGCGGAACGGACACGGTTACCACCTTGGTCGCACTCGAGATGGTTAGGAGCTTACCGCCTGGAGTCAGGGGGTTTAAGGTGGTCACAACGCCGTCATACGGAGCCGTGATGGTCAAGGCTTTGACCGCCTGCTGGGCGGAAAGATACGCTTGTTGACTTTGTTGCAGTTGCGCTCGCGCTTGAACCAGTGTTGCCGATGCGCCCTGTTGCTGCACCGTAAGCTTGTCAATCTGAGATTTAAGACCAGCGATCTGACTGTCATCGCTTAAGACTGCCTGCGTCAAGGTCGGTGAGGTCAGCCGAAAAAGCATGGTACCCATAGCCACCTGTTGCCCGTTGGCTACGGCCACCGACCCTACCGTCCCGGCTACAAGGGCCGTGAGCGTATGCCCCCCGACAGTTCCCACCGACTGCCCCGCCGAAACCACATCGCCGGCTGAAACACTGAGACTGACCGTGCCAGCCACCGGAGCCGCCACTTGACCGTGATCCTCGGTACGCGCCAAGCTGGCCTGAGCCAGTTGCAGCGAATCCACCAGTTGTGCCAACTGTGCCTGGCGACCATTTTGCGTGGCGGAAGAACTGTCGATAGCAACCTGGGCTTGATTTGCGACCACGGTTGCATGCGCTGCGGCCAACTCCGACACAAGCGTCGGGTCGGTCAATCGGGCCACCGTCTGTCCTTGTGAAACCGTTTCACCCGCATGCACCATCAGTTGCTGTAGATGTGAGGAGGGCCGTGTTGTGACGGTATCGGTCTGGGTGGGAACCACTTCGCCGGTGGCAGAGAAGACTTCTGACAAGTCGCCACGGCGAACCAGCGCCGACAAGTACTTAACCGGAGTCGGCGGAGTAGCCGCTCGATGGACGATATAGAGCACACCTCCTAGCACGACTAAAGTCAAAGCCACCACCGAATAAACCCGCTTAAATGCCCAGGGCCGACGATCCGAACCCATCGGCGGCATTGCCGTGGCCATGAATATCCCCGCTTTCGTTCATTTTTTCTTTAGTCCTCGGGGGGTCCGCACACGCACAATGCGCGCAGTCAGGTCGCCCGATTTTCGGTGGACCACAACCGTCACCGAGTTACCCGGCTTAATCTGTGCCCGTGACGTCGATGTCTTGTTCGCACGATATTTCGTCTTCGCCGTCAAGTGGATCGTGACCGATAAAGAGTGCAGCGTCTTTAAAGTTAGCCTCGTAGCGGTGATCGCACTGACCGTACCATGCAGGCGATGAATGGACTGCTTGGTATGGCCTAAATGTTTAGAGGCCGTAGTGGCGGGAACCGGGGTGGTAGCAGTTTTACTGGCCGCCACCCCACACCCAATCGCCATAATGCTCACCGTACTGACCATCAAGAACCAGACCGCAATGCGCGAAAATGTCCGGATATTCACCTCAGCACCGCCTCTCAGGCTCACCACATCCCTTGAGTACAGTTAAGAGACTGAAGTCTGGCCTGAATAGAAGGTAAAAGGAGATCATTAAGCAATTATGACACGGGCGGTCTTTGCACAGGAATTGTCAACCAAAACGTGCTGCCTTTCCCTTTGACGGACTGAACCCCAACTGAGCCGCCACTCATTTCCACGAGCTTTTTGGCAATCGCCAGTCCTATGCCCATCCCACCCGTACTCCGTGCACGCGCACGATCTGCGCGATACAGACGGTCAAACACGTGCGGGAGATCACTGCTGTCTACACCAATGCCGGTATCGGACACGGATAGCATCAAGGACTCACCGTCAGATTGTGCCGACACCGTCACCCGGCCGCCTGGTCCCGTATATTTCAGGGCATTATCGAGGTAATTGGATAAAGCCTGCCGTAATCGGTCGGCATCAAACCACGCCACTGGCGTCAAGTCATCCGGTACCACCACCGTCAAGGTGATGCCTCGTTGGATCGCCATATCCACGACAGCATCCACGGTATGTTTGAGCCAGGGGCGGACCTCCACCGACTGCGGCCGGAGCTCCAACGCTTGTGAATCGGCGCGCGCCAACATTTGCAAGTCGTCAGTCAGGCGCACCAAAAATCGTGTCTGCTCACGAATTAGGGTCATCGGGTCCTGACCAGGAATGGACACGCCGTCGTCCAGCGCCGTCACATATCCCAGCAGAATGCTTAACGGGGTGCGCAACTCGTGGGCCATATCCGCAATGAGTTGCCGCTGCTGCGTCTCACTGGCATTCAACGCTTCCGCCATATGATTGAAGTCCTTGGCCAAGGTGCGAGCTTCCGAGACGCCGGCGGGAGTGAGATAAATATCCCGTCGGCCAGCCGCTACGGCTTGGGCAGCGAGAGCAACTTTCCGAAAGGGCCCGGCCGCCTCGCGACCCACCCAGATACTGACCACGAGAGCGATAATAAACCCTAGAACCGCCGCCAAAGCCAGCCGCTGCTCAATTGCCTGCAGCACCGGAGACAAACGCGGTTCAAAAATTGGCGGATGCACCAAGGTCATGGTGCCAATCGACACAGCCCCCAATCGCAAGGGCACCGTCACACTGGCAGAAGGACCGCCAGTGCTCTGAGCGCCGGGAGGATGCGCGGCGATAATAACATGACCAGAGGAGTTCTGCATCGTCAGGCCTGTTCCCCACTGTGCAGCACTCACTTCGGCTTGGCGCTCTAGACGGATCATACCTCCATGGCGAAAAGCCACAACCAGTTCACGGGCGATGCGATGAGCAATGCGCGTGTCCCTTTGGGTGGCATAGTGGCTTAATTGATGTTGCGCGGTGTGTAGTACTGTGATTCCTAAAAGGCCAACCACACTGGTTAAGGTCACAAATGCGGCGCCAAAAAGCAGCCATCGGAGGCTTAAGTATCGCATACGACAGGTATCTCGCCGATCCATTGGTAGCCGAGACCATACACACCCCGAATCGGGGAAGGCCGCAATCCCAATTTTTTGCGTAAACGAGTGACATGGACATCAATCGTGCGGTCAGAGACAACCCCATCCGGTCCGTGAAGGACATCCAACAATTGGTCCCGCGTCAAAATATGTTTGGGTTGCCGCATGAGCGCGTACAGCAACCGATATTCCATAGCGGTTAACTTTGCGTCCGCGTCGTTGACGCGGGCTTCTTGCGCGGCCGTATTCAACACAACGGGACCCGCCCGCCAGACCGAGGATTTGGACAGAGAGTCCATCCGCCGCAAGATAGTTTCAACCCGCACTACGACTTCCGCTGGCGCAAATGGCTTAACAATATAGTCGTCGGCTCCCGCTTTTAGTCCTTGAATACGGTCTGATACCTCAGACAGCGCTGTTAACATAATAACACCCATGTGCGGATGGCTTTTTCGCATGGCATCTAAAATAGTCAGCCCATCGACCTCTGGCAGCAAAATATCGAGAATAGCTACATCGGGCGGGTCAATGGACAACCCTTTAAGAGCGTGGCCGCCATCAGCGTAAGCAACCACGGCGAACCCTGCGCGTTCCAAGTAAGTCTTTAGTAACGCTCTAAGGGAGGGCTCGTCCTCCACCACGGCCACCCGTGCCACTCGCCATCGCCTCGCTTTTGACCCTTGAGATATGCGCCCCCAGGATTGATTACGTAGTAGAATTTTTTTAATATCGCCCGAAGACATTGGCTTTCATCGTGCTTCTCAAGCGAATACCTTGGATCACTCTCTACTATGGCACGCCCACGACCGCCACGGCAAGCACCCCAGATTAGGAGCAGTGCCGACGCATGACGAGATAGGGAAAAAAAGGATCCTGGGGTGGACGTAGCAACAACCCTCATAATTAGCAGAGATGG
>JAJZXX010000248.1 GCA_021806205.1 Bacillota bacterium
CATTGCTAAGACAATATTTCTATAGGCAGTTAGTGACAGTATCTCAGATGTCGATGGCAAGATCTGAACTGTTTTTGGGGGCATCGCCCAGTGGCTGGATCTCTAGTTCCCCCCTAGCCATTGCAATACCGTCAGAACAATTGTGTCCCAAACCTCAAAGAGTTCCCGGACAAGAACAGGCCGCCTGGGGTAGGGCTAGGCATTCTTGACGGGTGCCAAAAGACCACCGATCTGTTCTTTTAAGGCGGCTGTCTATTGACGTCCCGATGCTTATTCGTTTAATAGAGGCTCAGGGTGCGCTTTAATCGATATCGGTCGTATCCTACGGAGACTAACGCCGTTGATGAGAATAACGGGAATTCCCCGGTCAGTTCCGCGCAGGCGGCGCATCACCACAATAGTGGCGTCGTCATCTACGTTGTGGTCGCGATAGGCGAAACCAGTATACGAAAGCAACTCTTTGGTACCATTGCACACGCTTCACGTCGGTGCAGTATACAAATCAATGAAGGGGAGCCAGAGGCGTTCACCCAACCCTACATGGATGTGCTTTTGCGGACCGGGAATATCCATTATCCATCCGGTAGCCTACAAAATAGGCGTCGCCTCCCTCGGCATGCGCACCCGATAGGAAAACGTGATCGCCTGATCGCGGTACAGTTGGCGCAAGGTGTCCGCCACTTCATCAGACTTGGCGACGAGGACCAATCCGCGATCCATCGGCATAAGCCAGTGAATCACTCCGGGCGAGTGGCTGGTTTCCATATCGGCCAGCCATCGGTTCGATTGCAACAGCCCGTTGACCAGGGTGTCGATTCCGTCGGTCGCTTCGGGGTGGACTGCCATGCCCCTCGGCTTATCGGCCACCACAAAAGCGGGACCTTCGTACCACAGGTTGAGTGCCATAGGTGTCACGGGAATCTTGGGTATTTTCTCCACAATCTTTTTTTCTCTTTCTAGTTTCGTGCTCTTCAAGTAGGTGTCGTATGGGTCCCGTGCCCGGTTCAGATGCCTTCCCGTCATCGCGTACGATGATGAGTGCGGCCACTGGAGCTTCGAGATAAGGGTTCTGGCAGCAATCTGCACGGGATCCCAGACATCCGAAAACGCAGGCGCATAGGCGAGGTCCAGGTGTACGACTTGGGTCACGGTCATGTGGGCGGTCACGGCCGTGGCTATGGTATCGATCTGTTTTCCGCTGCTGCTGCCGCCGACAATTTGCCCACCCAGAATCCGACCGGTGGGGATCTCGGCGACTAACTTTACGGTCATCGGCGACACATCGGCAAAATACCCGAGTTTCGTATCGGCTTGGATGCGGGTTTCTAGGGCGTTCATCCCTGCTGCCGTCGCTTCGGCCAGTGTGAGGCCGGTTCGTGCGACCTCTGTAGTGCCCACGCGGGTAGTAGCGGTCCCTAGGACCCCCGCAAAGGCAATGGAAGCGCCACTGAGATTCATGCCTGCGATACGACCCTGTTTGTTGGCCACTGTGGCCAAAGCTATATAGGCGGGAAGGCCCGTTACCAGGTGATGAGTTTCTGTCACATCTCCAACGGCCCAAACATGGGGTGTTTCCGTCATCCGATAGGAATTTACGCGAATGGCATTTTTGACACCCAGAGGAATACCGGCTTGCGCGGCTAATGCACTGTGCGGACGGACTGTCGAGTCCCAAGACGACCAAATCCCCCGGTAGTGTGCGGTGGCGGGTTTCGACCGCCTGAACGCTGCCTTGGGACGCTTTAAAACCGATTACCTCTTCATTCAGGTGCACCTCGATCCCCGATTCCACCAGAGCACCGATGACTAAGGCCGCCATATCGGGATCCATGGTCGGCATGACTTGAACACCTTTCTCGAGAAGTGTCGTCTCCATGCCCCAGCGGCGCAAGTTTTCCGCCATTTCCAGACCAATATAGCCGCCCCCCACCACCACGGCCGTGCGGGGTCGATTCTCCTGAATGTATTGGCGGATCTGTTGGCCATCCTCCAGGGTTTTTACCGTGAAAATCCCCTGCGAGTGCACCCCAGGCCAGGCGGGCACGATGGGTGCAGAGCCCGTCGCGATGACGAGTTCATCGTAACTTTCCCAAAAAAAGGCGCGGCCGCTCGTTTGCACCGCAACCCGTTGATTGGGGAGGTCCAGTTGGACCACTTCATGGTGGGTATGCACGGCGATCCCTAAGCGGTTCCGAAACTCCTCGGGAGTGCGCGCAATCAGCGTCTTGGTATTGTCGACTAACCTGGCCGACATAGTAAGGAATGCTTCAGGCCGAATAGGAGACGACTGGACCCTGTTCAAACGCCGTAATGACAAGAGACGAGTCACGGCGTTTAGCTTGGGAGGCAGCACTCATCCCGGCGCCATCTCCTCCGATGATTACGATGTGTTTTGACACAAACTCCCTCGTCAAGGGGAATAAGACTGGTCGTGATTTTTTACAAATATTGCTGGGGATACCAGACGACGGTCCTTGTCTGGGGACGAGGATGGTCGCAGACCTTCAACGTCGGCCGTGTGCTAGTTGAAGTGACTCCGGGCGATGCCTCAAACGCGCCATCGCCCAAATTCCAATGGCTGGTCCCACCCCCAACACCATCAGCGCGTGAGACCATCCTACGCGCGGCTGCAGCCATCCAACTAGATCGATGGATCCAATCGTGATTAAAAAGCCGACAGCCATTTGCAACGTTAGCGCACTGCCTTGCAGCGCAGTGGGGGCAAGTTCCGTGACGGCGGCCGAAAATTGAGCCGAATCGGCAATCACACTGAATCCCCAAACCAGGGCGACGAGCACCGTCATCCATCGCGCTTGTTGAAAAGTCACCCCGATGAGTAGAGCCATGGTTCCACTGACGGCCATGGCGCCGATGGTAGCCCGAGTCCGACCCCACCGATCAGCGGCCCATCCACCAGCCAGGGCTCCTGCGAGCCCAGCAAGTCCAATGGCGGCAAAACTCACGCCCCCCGTTACGCTGATGAGCTCCGTACCGGTCCAATGGGATGTCCAGCTGGCCAAAACAAACGCCGGCAACCAGGTCCACATAGCATACAGTTCCCACATGTGGCCCCAGTACCCGAGGTTGGCCCACATGACCGGTTGGTCGCGCAGCACCGCCCCAACCCGGTCCCACCGAAAGGCTGGTGGATGAAAGGGACCCGGATGTTCCGGGACTACCCACAATACCAATCCCCAGGAGATCACGGCCAAGACCGCACTCCCCGCTAACACGCCCTGCCAATGTTGCAAGACCGGCATTCCGACCAAAAGATGAGGTAATGCGGACCCAATCGTCAATCCCCCAATCAGAATCCCCACCGCAAGTCCGCGTTGGCGTGGAAACCAGCGCGCCACCCACTGCACCGCCACGGGGTACACTATCGCGAGAAACGCACCCGTCAGGGCGCGTAAAGCAAAAGGCCCCCAACCGCCGCGGGACAAAAGGAGCAGGGCAGCTGTAGTGATGGCGGCCCCAAAGGCACCCCATCCCATCAGCATACGTGGGCGAAAACGGTCGGCCAGTCCTAGCGTGGCGCTGATTAAGGCGCCGGCCACAAAGCCCAACTGGACTGACGCGGTGAGCCAGGTCACGGCGATGCCGGACAGATGCCATTGTCGGGTTAAAGCTCCGGTGACGGCCGATGCGCTAAACCACACACTCATCGCCAACAATTCGGCCAAGGTAATCCACAGCAGAGCCGTCCACCGGGATGCGGGAAGCCGGCCCCCCGTTTCGCGGTCTTCTCGGAATGTCTCCCTTTCGTTTCGGACCATTTTGATTGCTCCTCTTACGCATAGCATCGGCCAAGTGTATGGTAACCGGATTTCATAATACTATTGTGTTACCATTCCCGATGGTCAAAAATTGACAAAGGTTCAACGAACCAATGATGTTACACGTGTGGCGCGTACCCCGAACCCGCAGAGCGCTCGCACACCACAGGGGCACGGCGACGGCTCGTCCACCTAACCCGGATCAATGGCTGAGCATGGCGAGTCCGACCGCCAGGAGCAACAAGCCAGTTCCACCCACCTGGTATCCGGACGCTCTCGAATAATCTTCATACCATATCCCATTTAATTGGGACGTACGATCCCCTCCTTCTTTTTATTGTCACTAATGTATCCAACCATAGCGACCGACGCAGTAAGCTCCTTACTTATTAGCTAACATGTTAGTACCACCCGGTTTCATCGCATGTGGCGCGGTCTACACTGGAGACAGGTAATGTCCATCAGGCAGAGCCGCATACGAGGGGAGCTGGTATCACTATGGAGTATACCCGATTCCTGGGGTGGGATGTGCATGCGGCCACCATTGCGGTGGCCGTCGCGGATCCCTCATCAGTGGTTAGAGCATGGCTTGACACTCCCCCCGGCTAAAGCCGGCGAGCTTTACCGCGAGTAGTGGTGGGGATTCTTGCGAGGAACCCCGAGGAGCGTTACTCGCATTGGGTTCGCCCAAAGCCCCCTAGCCACTCGCTCGACATCGAGTCTGTGGTTACTTTTCCGTAGAATGTTCGCTGCACCATTCACATCCGCATTCAGCACGCGGTTGTCACTGACACGGTACAACCCACGTTTTACCCGTTTACCACTAAAAGAGCCTTCTTGGTGTGTGCCATTCCAGAGTGGGATAGTGTCGTGGTCGAGGAAACTCGCTGTAGACGTATAGGATTCTTCCTGTTCGACAGACAGGATGCCGTACCGCTGACACAGATTTTCGAGTTGATGGCGAAGTTGCCCGTACGGAATCTGCACAAAGTTTTGGTGGTTGCGCTTCCCCATGTGCACGTCGCGCTTCCAGTCAGGGGTGTATCCGACCATGATTGTGCCGATGTGATGATCTCAGCAATAGTTCACAATGGACCGCGCCGCTTTCATCATGACATCTTTCACACGATGATTGCGATGGATCGTCATACGTGCTATCTGTTCGGAACGCGATAGTTTTTGCTGATCAAGAATGGACTGCAACGGTGCCATCCGCACGTTGTACTGATGGTTGATAGATTTGAGATGTTTTCCGTCGAGGATGAACGACGACCCATCGGTACTGTTCACGCCAGTCGCCAGGTTATCCAACCCGAGATCAATGGCCAGTGCCTTATCGGTTGATAGATGCGGTGGTGGTTCTTCCTCGGCTTCGTAGACAAATGGCACTGGGAAGAATCGCGCCGTCTCCATCGGCAGAATCCGTACTTCTTTGACCCTCTGCCCTTCTCGCCGAGACGGGAAAGGCATTTTGATCCGCTCCACGTCGGGATGCGCTCGTTGAAAGGCGTGTGCCAGGGGGATTTGCAAGAAGCCCTCCTTAATCACGATAGCATTGGTGGACAGGATGCGAGGGAAATAGTCGTTTTTATCCAGGTAGTGCGCAATCCCCACAGCCTGGAACCGATACGCTCCAGGTTTTGCTTTCTGCAGAAGCTTAAAGAAGGAACGAAAGTAAGGTGTCGTTCTCGTTATCTTTCACCGCATGGTCATTCGATTCGTCGCGAAGGAACCGCCCTTCGGTCAAGAAATGCTGGCGAATGGAATACAAACCGACATTGTACAAGTTTTTGGCGTCCCGACACATTTCACGCAAGGCTTCGTATTCACCCTTCGGGAGTCCTTTGACTTGGTTACTCTGCGTCAAGTACACGCGTATCCCCTTCTCTCTCTACAGAACGCATAGGCAAAATTATCTTGCGTATCAATACCAAACAATTCGCCCGACGGCGAACGCCTTATATCCCCATAACTTCAGTTAGGGGTCTTAAGGCGCATTTGATAATTTAGGTAAACTGAGTGCCCGAGTGGGGTGGTCGAATGGATTAAATAGCTTGGGACAGACCAGGTGTGCCAAGAGTATTTATTTACGCAGCCAAGGCCGCAAGGTTTTGTTGGTGAACGTTGCCGCCACCAGAAGTATTGGAAAATTCAGCGGTCCGGCCGGACCGCTCTCTCTACGAATGCGCCACGTGTACGCCGAACGGTTGGCGCAGGCACCAACAACTTCAGACACCGATCTGGATCTGATTGACAGCTTCTACGCGTTCATCGAGGAACATTCTTAGCCCCGAAACCCGTGGTAGAGCCATGCGATGCCGGATTCTTGACGACGGTAGCAACAAGGATCCTTCCCGGCTGCGCCGTGCAACTCAGCACGATGCGTTTCTCGGAACCTTTGTCGCTCGACAAAACGGCCACGCAAAAACCGGTGAACGACTCAGTACTGAGGTGCCAATCGTCAGGGTGCCGGAATAGTATGCCATGAAAGGCGCAATATGGATGGATGGACCAACGCAGCACGGTCTCATCTAGCCGCCGATCTAGACCCCAGAGGATCGATCTTTGGGCAATCGACCTTGCTTACTGGAGGCCACCGTTTAGAGATGCTTGCCTCTGAACACCTTAATGGGGGGATTGTCATGAATGCCTGTGATACCGCTACCGCTCTTACGCGGGCCGACGCGTCGTGTCTTTTATCCAGCCATCATGCGGCCATCGGTCGATACCTTAAAAGCTTAATGCCGACGGAAGTTGCCGTCCTTCATAAGGCAGGGCTCAAGCTCTGGCTAATCTTTGAGGAGGGGGAGCCCGTCTCCACCCCATACTTTTCAGCCGCCCAGGGCAAAAGTGATGCCCGTAGGGCGGTGATTCAGGCCCAGGGGTTGGACATTCCTCACGGCAAGCCGATCTTTTTCGTTGTCGACTATGCACCGGCGCCTTCCGATGAAACGGCGATTCTGGATTATTTTCAGGGCGTCGCCTCAGAGATGGCATCCCATCCGTCTCCCTACGGGGTGGGGGTGTACGGAACCTATACGGTCATGTGGTGGTTGTGGAATGATTCGCGGTTCAACAACGAAATTAGGTATTGGCAAACCGAGGGAAATGGATCGTGCGGATGGGTTTTCCCGTTTAACGACCTTTACCAAGTCAATAACATGTGCAACGCCCATCCGGTGAAAAGCTGCGGCGTAAGCATTGACGCGGACTATGTGTTGAATACCGAAGTTCTATGGTGATTTTAGTAACGGCGGATCGTTAAAAACTGGCCAGATCCCTAGCAGATCGAACTCGCGGCCGCAGGCTTTTTATGCCGGCACCGTCGTGCGTGTTGACCTAAGTCACACCCGGTGCTACGCTAAAGAAAAGCCTGAACGTAGCATGGGAGTGTTGTGCGATGTTTAAAGTGTCCAGCAAAGGGCGATATGCGGTTAAGGCTATGTATGAACTGGCCATGCATGTGGGCCGGGGACCGTTGACGGTGGGTAGTATTGCGCATGCTCAAAACATTCCCGAGCAATACCTAGAACAGTTGATGCCGTCGTTGAAACGGGCCGGCTTAGTGATCGGTACGCGCGGCGCACAAGGCGGCTATCGGTTAGAAGGTACTCCCGATGGAGTGTCGGTGCGGGACGTGGTCGCCGCGGTGGAGGGCCCCATTGTGGTGGCTGAGTGTGCGACCGAAGATGGCACTGGCTGTGCGGAAATTGACTGGTGTGTGGGTCCGGATGTGTGGATGCGGGTGCAAGAAGCGGTAGACGAGGCGATGAGCCAGATTACGCTGGACCAACTGATGCAAGATCAGCGGGTTTTCATGCGGCAGCGCCGCCAGTTTTTGGCATCACAACCAACGGTGTTGGAAAAAGGAGGGTAGTATGATGGGGAAGACCGTGGTCGTCGGGTTGAGCGGCGGCGTCGATTCCTCGGCGGCCGCCGCTTTATTATTGGAACAGGGCTATGATGTGATTGGAGTCACTATGCGGCACTTGCCGGCTGAAACGACTAACAGTTGTTGCGGACTGGACGCCATTGTGGATGCCCGGCGCGTGGCTAAGAAGCTGGGGATCCCACACATCCTGGTGGATGTCGAGCAGCCATTCTTTGACAAGGTTATTGCGCCGTTTGAGGAAGCCTACCTACAAGGTCTGACCCCTAATCCGTGTGCGTTGTGCAATCGTCACATTAAGTTTGGTGCCATGTGGGATTGGGCACAATCTCAAGGGGCGGATTTTTTGGCGACGGGCCACTATGTGCGTGTGCGCGAGAGTGGCGGTGAATTTCAACTGTTGCGGGCTCGCGACCGCGACAAGGATCAAAGTTATTTAATGTACACGCTGGGCCAAAATGATTTAAAGCATTTGTTGTTCCCGTTGGGGGATCTTTTGAAGGCAGAAAGCCGGCAAATTGCCGAGGAGTGCCACTTAGTGACGGCGCATAAGCCAGACAGTCAGGAGCTTTGCTTTGTTCCGAAAAATGATTACCAAGGGTATCTGAAGGAACATCGGCCAGATTCTCTTAGCGCCGGCGACATTGTGGATCTAAAGGGTCGGAATCTCGGTAAGCACCAGGGCATTGCTTTTTACACGGTGGGGCAGCGTCGCGGTCTGAACGTGGCTTCCCGTGCACCCCGCTACGTGGTCGGATTGGATAGGGATGGCAATCGGGTCGTGGTGGGAAGCCGCCAGGACGCCGAAAGATCTGAGGCACACATCGAAGCGGTTCATTATGTCAGTGGGCGAATGCCGGAGCAACCTCTTTGGGGGGACGCCCAAGTGCGTTATAACATGGAGCCGGCACCAGCCCGATGGACACATTCCGGTTCAGGAGCGACGCTCCGGTTTGAGAATCCGCAGTGGGCGCTTAGTCCCGGCCAAGTGGCCGTCCTCTATCAGGAGGATGCATTAATCGCGGGAGGGAAGATCGCTCAATCCCCCTGCGCCTAGCGGGAGGAATTCCATTGTTGAGTGGTTGGCACGTAGCCCACTTGCCGGCTCGCATCCAAGGAAAAACGCGTGCCTTTCAAGTCATTGATCAAGTTGTGGTGTCATGGGAGGAATTCGTCGTCGAGGGATTCCTTCTGGCGCCAAGACTGTTTTATGTGCCGTTTGTTCCGGCCGGCGCGGATTTTTCTGTCAGCGAATTTGGCTTGGTGGTATCCAGTGCCTCTCAAGTGACGATTAAATCCCGTCGTTGGCGAAAGGACGTCGTCAGCCGCCGACATTGGGCTTTCACCTGTCCGATAGTCGACGAACAGGGGCGGTTTTGTGGTCATCTCAACGACATCCTGTTTGACCCAGTCACGCTTAAAGTGACTTATCTTGTCATCTCGCGGGGGATTTTAGGCGATGTGTTGGGTGGAGCATTGGCCCTGTCCGTCAGCGACATTGTGCAAATGGGTCCATCGGAGGTTAAAATCCGCGCTTTAAGGGAAGTCTTGTTGATGAAGTAACCCGAGAAAAGTGGGGGACCGCCATGGACATGGATCCATTGTGCCCGGCCTGCCAAGGAAAAAACGTCGGACGGGTGGGTACCGGGCAGTACTATTGCTGGGAGTGTTTTATCGAGTTTCAAATGGGCCACAAAGGCGTGCGGATGTACCGAGTGGAGCCGGATGGCGAGTTGTCACGCATAGAACCTGATGGTCTTAAAGGGGTGAGTTCATGAAGCGTTACGTGACGGGCATGGTGACCGGGACGTTGGTGGGAGCGATTGTGGCCGGAGTGTGGCTTTTGCGGAGTCCTCGTGGCGGTCTGTATCGGCGGGCGATACGTCGGGCTCAATTTATCGGGCCCGCCGCTTTTAAGGTTGCGCGGTATAGTGGGAATCGCTTGGTCCACCTGGCCAAACGGCGACTGGGATAAACGATTGATGGGACAGTCATTGAGAGTATCTCCAAGTCCCCGGCGCTGGGTCGGCTGGGGACTTTTGATGTTAGCGTTTCTTTTGGTCTGGGTCATATCATTTGCCCATAGTGTGCTGTTGCCATTTTTCCTCGCATTTGCCATTGCCTATTTATTGGACCCTTTGGTCCAATTGTTAGGCTTATATGGCAGAGTGCATCGGGCTATCGCCATTCTCTTGGTGTACAGCCTTTTCGGCCTGATGGTGGCCGGGATGATTGTGTATCTGATACCGGTCTTGGTTCAGGAAAGTGTTCGGTTAATTAAGTACGTACCCGATCTCGCTCTAGGTGTACAACACACCTGGGATTACTGGCTGACTCGTTTTCACCAGCAACCCATGCCATTAGCCATCCGAACGACCATCACCACAACCGGGGTCCATCTGCAAACCCGCCTCATGCACAGTCTACGCGGTGTGGTGGCCAAAGCGTTTGGATTGGTGCCAAGCGTGTTAAGTTTCATGGTGGCGCCAATTTTGGCTTTTTATGTGCTGAAGGATCTTAGTCGGGTCCGTCATCGTTTTTGGGAATTCATTCCGGTTGAATGGCACGCAGAGCTCTTTAAGCTGGGCATCGATTTAGACCGCGCTTTGATCGGCTATATCCGCGGGCAGATTATTGTCGCGATGGTGGTAGGCCTCTTGTCAGCCGTATGGGTTAGCATACTGGGCATCCCATTCGCCGTGCTCATTGGGTCCGTCGCCGCGATTACTGACGTCATTCCTTATGTCGGACCCATTGCCGGCGCGATCCCCGCTATTCTACTGGGATTGATGCAGTCCCCCTGGGTGGCATTGTATGCGGCCTTGGGCTTTATCGTCATTCACCAATTGGAGGGAATGGTCATTTCTCCTAAAGTAGTCGGCGATTCTGTCGGCCTACATCCCTTAGTCATTATTTTTGCCATTCTAGGGGGAGGGGAAATTGCCGGGTTTACAGGACTGATTTTGGCTGTGCCGGCATGCGCCGCCTTAAAGGTTTTCTTCAGCCATGGATATCGGTGGCTGGCGGTTTCCCTTGACCGTCATTCGACCCCCTCGGTACAATGAGTATCATCGTGTGAGGGAGGCTGGTTGTGGAGGCGCGGCTTATTCGGGAAAAGTTTGTGCGATATTTTGAGGATCATGGCCATCACCGGGTTCCAAGTTCCCCCTTAGTTCCGGTGGGGGATCCGACGTTGCTGTTCACCAATGCGGGGATGGTGCAATTCAAAGATGTGTTTTTGGGAGCGTCGACGTTGAGTTATAACCGCGCCGTGACGGTTCAGAAATGCATGCGTGCGGGTGGCAAGCATAATGACCTGGATCAGGTGGGACTGACAGCGCGCCACCAAACTTTTTTTGAGATGCTAGGCAACTTTTCGTTTGGCGATTATTTTAAACGCGATGCGATTCGATTTGCCTGGGCGTTCCTGACCGAAGAACTGGGCATTGCGCCCGAGGTTCTTTGGGTGAGTGTGCATGTGAGTGATGATGAGGCCTTTTGGCTTTGGCAGGAAGTTTCGGGAGTGCCGGCCGACCGCATCGTTAGACTGGACGAGGATAACTTTTGGACCATGGGGGACACGGGGCCGTGCGGACCCTCAAGTGAAATTTTTGTGGATCGGGGACCGACTTATGCGTGCGGTTCCGATTGCGGTTTAGGACGGTGTGAGTGCGATCGTCTTCAGGAAATTTGGAATTTGGTGTTCATGCAATATGATCGCGATGAGAAGGGTCATCTTACGCCGCTGCCTCGTCCGAGCATCGATACCGGCATGGGGTTGGAGCGCTTGGCTGCCTATTTGCAAGGAGTTGATTCCAACTTTGATACCGACCTCATCCGACCGATCATCGGCTCTGTGGAAGACATTAGTCAGAGGACTTATGACCCCGGCCGTGACGGCATGCCTTTTCGGGTGATTGCCGACCATGTGCGTTCGATTGCTTTTTTGGTGGCGGAAGGGGTATCTTTTAGCAACGAAGGGCGTGGCTATGTGATGCGGCGCATTCTTCGGCGGGCGATGCGTTTTGGATTAGAAATCGGATTGGACAGCCCGTTCCTTTGGCGTTTAGTGCCACGCGTTGTCGATATTATGGGCACTGATTATCCCGAACTATCGAACGGTCAAGTTACCATTCAGCAACTGGTCCGTGAGGAAGAGGAGCGGTTTGTCTTGACGCTTCAACAAGGGATGAAGGTCCTGGAGGACAAATTGTCGGGATTGACCTCGGGCGACCGATTGTCGGGCGAGGACGCATTTTTACTGGCGGACACGTTCGGATTTCCCCTCGACCTCACGCGCGATGCGGTCCGCGAGCGAGGAGTCCTCGTGGACGAGGTGGAATTTGACCGGCTGTTGGAAGAACAGCGGCAGCGTGCGCGGCACAATCGAAAAACGGCTGTGGATTTGTTGCCGTCGATGGCTTTGTCGGAGTTTGTGGGTTATGGCCCACTAACCCTAAAGGATATTCCTTTGGGGACCTTTTATGTGCAGGCGGATCAGGTGCGGCGGCTGGAGCAAGGACAGACCGGCTGGCTCTATGTGTCTTCGACCCCCTTCTATCCCGAGGGTGGAGGGCAGGTGGGGGATCGGGGCGAGTTAAGCACAGCAACGGGACATGCTCGGGTAACCGATACGATCAAGGTGGGTGCAGCGATATGGCATCTCGTCCAGGTCGATCGCGGACAACTGGAAATCGGGCAGCCGGCAACACTCACGGTGGATCCAAAGCGACGTCAGGCGGCCATGCGAAACCATACGGGAACGCATCTGCTGCACGCGGCGCTTCGCCAAGTCTTGGGCAAAGGTGTGCGCCAGACGGGGTCTTTGGTAGCCCCGGACCGTCTGCGCTTTGACTTTTCGTATTCGAATCCCTTAACCGTTGAGCAACTTCAACGGATTGAATCGCTCGTCAACACCTGGATACTAGACGACATTAATGTGTCGGTCGAATTCCTGTCGCGTGACCAAGCGCTAAAAGGGGGAGCGATTGCCTTTTTCGGCGATAAGTATGGGGAGACGGTGCGGGTGGTGACCGTCCCGGGGGCGAGCCAGGAACTTTGCGGTGGGACGCATTGTGCGAGAACCGGTCAAATTGGGCTTTTCGCCATTGTGGAGGAGTCGAGTGTCGGAGGCGGCTCGCGGAGAATCGAAGCAGTTACGGGCATGAATTCGTGGAAGGAGTTTTCGCGGCAACGGGAGCTCGTCAACAGCTTGTCGCCCTATTTTGGCAGTCTAGAGCCTGATATGTGGGCCGGTCGCCTAGCCGACTGGACGGTCGAGCTAAAGCGTTATGACAGTGTCAGGCAGGATGAAGAGCGAGGGCGGCGGCAACGATTGGGTCGGGAGTTGGCTAGCGAAGCTAATGAAGTGGCTGGCTTACGGTTTCTTGTCGCAGAAGTCAAAGCCGAATCCTCAGAAGCGCTCAGGGAAGTGCTCGATGGGGTGAAAGAATCGGTCGACGGCGCGATTTTGGCCGCACGGCATGGTCAGCGGGCGTCATTGGTCGTATACTTTGGGGACAAGGTGCGTGGCCTCGGCTTTGTAGCCAAGGATGTTGTTAAGCCGCTTTCCCGCACGATTCAAGGGGGCGGCGGCGGCCGGGACGACTTAGCCCAAGCGGGGGGACGGTTGCCCGAGAGAGTTCCTCAACTGCTCCAAGAGGCTCGGGACTGGGTTGATAAAAACTTTGGCATGGCAGGATAATCAGGCTTGGACCGCGAAGAAGGGCACCTAGAAAGGATGTGGAGAATGAGTATGTCGGATGAAACCCGACGGCTCGGAGATTACCACGACCAGGAAAAGGAAGCCGACCGAGTATTGCGCGAGGTGTATACTGCCCTAAGAGACAAAGGATATAATCCGATTAGTCAACTCGTGGGATATCTGTTGTCCGGTGACCCGGCCTACATTACAAGCCATATGGGGGCGCGCAACCTGATCCGACGGCTGGAGCGCGATGAACTGTTAGAGGAATTACTGAAACAATACGTTCAGCGTCTTGAACTTTCATCTCACGATGGCTAACCGTATAATGGCTCTCGACGTAGGGGATAAATGGATTGGGATGGCAGTCAGTGATGAGATGGGACTCATTGCCCAAACACTCCCACGGATTAAGCGCCGGGGTTTTGTGGATGATGCCCAGGTGGTTAGGAGTGTTGCCCAGGAGTGGCAAGTGACCAAAGTTGTGGTCGGACTGCCTCTGAATATGAATGCATCGGTTGGGCCTCAGGCCGAAAAGACATTGCGTTTTGCCGGGGTATTGCGGACGGTGTGTGCCATGCCCGTGGTTACGTGGGATGAACGTTTGACAACGAGGCAAGCTGAGCGCATGCTCATCGGGCAGGATGTACGCCGTGAACGTCGTCAGGCCGTGATTGACGGTGTTGCGGCGGCATTGATTTTACAAGGGTATTTGGACCACGAACGTGGGGCCAAGGGAGGAGAGTCAGATGGCTGACGACAAGGATCTGGATACAGGTTTCGCGCAAGAGGATGACGACGAAATTATTACCCTGACTGATGAAGAGGGCATCGAACACGAATTCGTCGTGGTTGACGTGATTGAGGTGTCGGATCGCGAGTACGCCATATTGTTGCCGATTGACACCGAAGAGGACGAGGAGTCCGAAGCGGTGATATTGCGATTGGAAAAGGATCAGGATGGTGATGATGTGCTAGTGGATATCGAGTCCGAGGAGGAATGGGAAGAGGTTGCTCAAGCCTACGAAGAGTTGCTCGACGACGAAGGCGAAGAATAAATTCAGGCCAAGGTGCTTTTATAGTGATTGCACGCCTTGCGGGTAGTCAGCGGCGTTGGTGTCGTCGGCAGTGGGTGATGATTGGGGCCGCCAGTGTGATAGCTGCCCTATTATTGGTGGGTGGCTACGTAGTGTGGATTTTCCAGCCACTAGACGCGCACTCCCGGGGATTTGAATATATTCGGGTACGGCCGGGGCAAACCGCCAATGAGGTGGCCGTGACCCTTAAAAGTCGCGGCATCATCAAAAGCGCCTGGGCGTTCGTGATTATGAGTCGTATCGATGGTGCTGCGACCAGTTTAAGTTCTGGCGTCTATCGGTTGTCCCCGAGGGAGTCATTGGGGAATATCCTCAAAAGAATGAAAAGTGGGCAAGTGGTTGTAACCAAAGTGAGTATCCCGGAAGGTTTTACCGTGAAACAAATTGTTGACCGGCTCGTGTCCAACCATATTGGTACGCCCGAGCAATATCGACGCTTGGAGAAGCAAGCATTACCGGGTATGCCCCGGCCCCGTCCCGGGGTTCGCGATCCCTTGGAAGGTTATTTGTTTCCGGCCACTTATTCGTTTGAATATGGAACTACCGCCCGCCAGGCACTGACCGAGATGTGGAAGACCTTCCAAACGCGGATGATTGTGGGCCTGTATGATAAAAGTCATACGGGGCTTAGCCTGGTCGATTGGGTGACGCTGGCGTCCGTCGTTCAACAAGAGTCCAAACAGCCGGGTCAGGACGCTGCCGTGGCATCCGTATTCTTAAACCGGTTGAAACAAAACATGCCGTTTCAATCGGATGCCACGGTCAGGTATGCACTGGGACGAGTGCCAGCCGGAGGGTTGGTAGCCGCCGATTTGACCAATCCCTCGCCGTATAACACGTATGCTCATAAGGGCTTCCCGCCGGGTCCGATCGCGAATCCTGGCGAATTTACGCTCAAGGCAGCGCTTTTTCCTGCCCATCAACCCTATTTATATTTTGTATCGTTGCGTAGCGGGCACATTCTGTTTGCCCGAACATTTCAAGGTCAACTTCGCAATATTCGCTATGCCCAAAACCATCCCCATGCATAGGTTTGAAAATCTCTAAAAATGGAGAAACTTCCGTGAAAAGGGGGAGTTTCCATGCTTGGGCGGCGTTCAGTCATCAAGCCGTGGGGTATCGTGGTGGGAGGGGTGGGGGTGTTGCTGGCAGCGGCCGCTCTATTTCTGTATTCCCGCCACCAACTGCCACAGCGGGCTGCGGCATTGAACCCAACTATGGGACAAAAGCTCATCGGGTATTCCGGACGCCCGTTAACAGTCGGGCGGGTAGAGCCCGTCCTCTTGGTGATGCCCCGGCGTCTTAGCCTTTTGGACCGGCGCTTGGTGGCCCGGGCAATGAAACGGGGCAGTTTGGGGTCTTTCCCCGTGTTGTGGCAGGCGCCTTCCCGTGTTTGGAGACAGTGGCAGGCTACAGCGGGAATTCTGGCGGTTCACGCGCGGGTGGAGGAGCCTGTGGCAGGTGTGGCGAAGTCGGCACTCGCCACCTACATTCGGGCGGCAGGTATACGGCCTAAGGTGGATTGGGTGCTTCACGGGACAACCTATCAGCCCGTCAGCTTGTCAGGGCGGGCTAGGGTTACCATCAATCCTGGGCTTGAGGCACGCTTGGCACGCGAGGTCAAGGGGTCACAAAGTATTTTGGTGGTGGCGCAAGACGGAAAGATTCGCGCCACGGCGGGGGATTGGACCCGGGCCGATCGGATCGGCTCGGCCGCGCTTCCTCCCTTGCTGGCGGAGGCGCTGGCCCAGAGGTCGGTCAAATCCGCACTCCAACCCGGCCTCCTCACACTGTCGGCACTGAGTCGGATCTGGGGCAATCGGGCTTCATGGGCTGTTGCACAAAAGTTGGGGTTGATTGAGTCGCTGAAACCCAAGGGATCGCTTTTGAATGGCTCGACGCCGTTACAAGTGACCCCAGAGCAACTGGCCCAGAGTTACGTTGCGTTTATTAATCAGGATCAGCTCGTATCGCTGACGTTAAATGCCCAGGAGGTGCCAAATTCGCGGGGCGCTGGCGGGGATTTCCCTATGGTGCTGTCAGTACTGCCCGCGGTTGACGAAAATTCGGTACTATTTAAGGTGTGGCGTCCGGTGGGAAAATACACGGTGATTCTGGCCCCGACGCTGCATGAGTTGGCAGTATTGCAGGGAATTGGGGAGAGCGGTATGGTGGCGGTAATGCGAATGATGGCCACAACGAAGGATTAGGCACACGAGGGTAGGTGAGAAGCCATGCAGCGTGCAACCAGGGTGAGTCCTGGCCTTTGGGCATTTGCGGGAATTTGGGTTTGGGCACCGGCCATACTATTTCTCTGGATATGGACCGGTACGCAAGTGCGATTGGGCTGGTGGCTGGCCACGGTAGAATCGTTAAGTACCTGGGCCGGTTTGGTGTTAGCTCGCTGGATTGCGATTTGGGGTTTTAATCGGCTGGTGTCGTCATGGGCCCCATTATCGTGGTGCGAGGAACAGGGAAGCTTGGTGCGCGTCCCCGTGCGGGTCAATCTTGGGATTGCGACGTCGATGGCCTTGCCATTTGCGCTGATTGTGGGAGGGGTGGCCAACGTCTTTGGGTGGACATTGGTCATTCCAGACCGGTGGATCACGTTTCCCATCGGGCTCTTCTTGGCGGCCGTGGTGTACGCCGTCGGGTGTTTTACGCTCTATAACCTGTTAGCAAGGCGTAGTTGGCGGGTGCCGATTTCTATTGATCCGATCTTAGGTCCTAAGACGGCGTGGTCCCATGCCGTGCATCGCTGGTTTGTCGTCGTGGCGTGGTTGGGCTTTTTGTGGAGTGTCGTGGCCATCCTGCTTCTCTGGATTGTTGGCGGATCGCTGCTCATCGTGTTGGCAGGGCATTTTCCAGCGGGATGGTTCGGATTTAAGGTGGAAGCGTTTGCCGTGGTCAGTGTGGCCTTTATCTGCTATTGGATCGCTCTATTGATAGGGGCCTGGTATGCTCTCGGGGTGCGGCTGATTCAATGGCAGGAAGTACGTCGTGGACCATTTCGTTTGGTCAGGCTGGGTGACGAGGTCGGCCAATGCGGCGGATAAAATATGTGGCAAGTGTGGAACCAAGGCGTCTGGGAGCTTTTCAAAAAAGTCTGTTACGGTGGTACCGGAAGAATGGAAGGGATCTGCCCTGGAGGCGAATGAAAGACCCTTACGCCGTAATTGTCTCAGAAATTATGCTGCATCAGACCACGGTCGCGACGGTTCTGCCAGTCTTTTTGCGATTTTTAGAGGAGTTTCCCGATATCACCTCACTCCATCGAGCCCCTGTGGAGCAGGTGAAGGCGATTACGGATCCATTAGGGTATAAGGTGCGGGGGCGCTGGCTTAAGGAGATTGCGCGCTTAGTGGTTGAAGACGGTCATGGACAGTGGCCGAAGACTGTGGATGAATGGATGGCGATGCCCGGCGTAGGCCGCTACACGGCAGGTGCGGTGGTTTCACTGGCCTTCAATCAGGATGTGCCGATATTGGACACAAATGTCAAGCGTGTGCTGGGGCGCTACTTTGGTCTTTCATATCGAGACACGTCTTCCGATACGCTGCATCAACTGTGGGCCTTGGCGGAGGCGGTCGTGCCGAAAAGAAAGGGCCGGCCATTCAATCAAGCCCTGATGGACTTTGGGGCGATGATGTGCACAGCAAGAAATCCGCATTGCCGGGACTGCCCAATACTCAGGTGGTGTCTAACCCCTCAAGGCGACGCATCGCTGAGTGTCGCAGAAGAACCATTTGTCTACCGGATTTCGATTGCGCCTCCCGGATGATCTAACTGTTTAGGAGCGGCCAAGCCTCTTGCATGGCCTTTTCACCCGCCTGCACCAATCACTCATAGTCTTGAAATCCGAAAAACGGCCCATTCGCGGTATCGGGACGAACCACGATGGGGGCGGGATGAGATGTGCGCAGGGCGGATAGAGTGTTTATCGCATAATTTTCCGACCGGCTTAGGACTTCTGCCAGTCCCACCTGGTGCGCCTGGACGTGAGGAGGTGTGGCGACATCGATGGCAATGACGAATCCCACATTGAGGGCGGTCGCCCAGTCGATCGGCAGCGTGTCAGCGGTGCCGCCATCGACGAGAACCCGGCCGTGCCAACGCGGGGCCTGAAACAGTCCAGGTAGTGCCATTGTCGCTTGCATGGCGAGCTTAAGCGGCTGCCCGGCGACCCGCGTCCAGCTCCCGTGGTCGGGGGTGGTCGCGGGATGATTCGTAAAAGCAATTGCTGTGAGGGTGACGAGGTCCACTGCGGTGAGGACTGTGGGGATGGTCCAATCTTGGGTGCTAGTCGCGTCGGGTGCCAAATTGAGCAGGGCGCCCAGAAAGTCCTGGGGAAGCAGGAGACCTGTCGCAGGGTTGGTACTTGGCCAGATCTCGTGAATCAGGCCGCGGGTGTTCAGATGAAAGTAGTCACGGGGATGTTGGGTGATATCGCGACCTACTCGGATGACCCGTGCCATAGGAATATGGAGGGCATAGAGCGATGCGACCAATCCCCCCGCCGACGTCCCGGCCACCCCGGCTGCCCGGGCCCCTTTTTTATCCAGAAAATGTAACGCGCCTAGGTGGGCAGCTCCCAAGAGGCCGCCGCCCGATAGGGCTAGAGCAAAGGACTTCACGGTAATCACCTCGATGTGTTGTATGCGCCAAGTCTAGACGGTGCGACTCAAAAAATGCCCGGCGGGACCTCCATTTGAAAAGGCCCCGGGGCTGTCCGTGCGGAAATGATCGGACGAATCGCCCGGGTGTCGTACAGACACCAAATGATCTGGCACCGCATAGGCTAAAGTGCCGGCCCTTCATGCCGGAAAAAAGGGGTGGCAACAGCGATGTTGGGAAGCATCGGAGCGCTACTGCTCGTCGTCGCGGCAGCTGTCCAAGGTGCGGTATGGCTTGCGGGTTACATTGGCGGCAACGCCTTCCCCCAGCCTTTGACCGAAGAAGAAGAAGAGGTGGCTATTAAAGCCTTGCGTCGGGGCGACATGACGGCGCGCCACCAATTGATCGAACATAATTTACGCTTAGTCGCGCATGTCATTAAGAAATATCAGAATAGCGGCGAGGACTTGGATGATCTTATCTCCATCGGAACCATTGGGCTGATAAAAGGCATCGACTCGTTTGACCCTGACAAGGGGGTCAGACTGGCCACCTATTGTGCTCGCTGCATTGACAATGAAGTGTTGATGCACCTGAGGGCCCGAAAAAAGTCGAGTCGTGACCTGAGTCTATACGACCCCATTGGGGTTGACCGAGAAGGCAATGAAATTTCTCTAATGGATGTGTTAGGGACCGACGGCGATGTGGTAGCCGAGAAGGTCGAGTTGGATGTGGTGATGGAATGGGTGCGGCACTTTGTGAAAGACTTGACTCCTAAAGAACGCCTGGTGTTGGAACTGCGATTTGGCATACGCGGTCATGAGCGGTTGACCCAACGGGACATCGCTAAGAAGCTAAAAATTTCGCGCAGCTATGTCTCCCGGATTGAAAAGCGTGCCGTGCGAAAAATACTGAAAGAATTCACCCTCTCGGACACGGATGAGTTTAGCCGACCATGACCGGCGGCGGTTTTCGCATAGAAACCGCCGCTCACTTTAGTCGGGATCGACATTGACAAAAATTACATCGGACTCGACCTTGGTGGGGAACGTTCGAACCGGAGAAAAGGCGGGGAAGTGTTTCGCCTTCCCCGTACGGATGTCAAACCGTCCACCATGCCTGGGACACTCCACGGTGTGCCCGTGCTGATCACCTTCGGATAGGGAGGCTTCGGCGTGACTACAGAGATCATCAATGGCAAAAACATCCTTGCCGACCCGGAAAATCGCGACCTCCGTGTTATCCACTACCACCAGAACCGGGTGTCCTTCTGTGACGTCTTTGCTCTCGAGAACGCGGACGAATCCCACTAGCCAATGGCCCCTTCCATCTCGAACTTAATGAGCCGGTTCATCTCTACAGCAAACTCCATAGGGAGTTCGCGTGTAAACGGTTCAATGAAGCCGAGAATAATCATGCGGGTCGCTTCCTCGTCCGAAAGACCCCGACTGGTGAGGTAGAAAAGCGCCTCTTCACTTACCTTGGTGACGGTGGCCTCGTGCTCCATCTCAACATTGGCGTTGGATACTTCGCTGTAAGGAATCGTATCCGAAGTGGAATCGTCATCCATCAGCAACGTGTCACACTTGACGTTGGCCTTGGATTGGCGTGCCTCGGGCGCAAAGTGGACCAGACCGCGATACGTTGTTTTTCCGCCATGTTGACTAATCGACTTGGACACAATAGTTGAGGTGGTGTTGGGCGCTACGTGAATCATCTTAGCGCCGGTGTCTTGATGCTGGCCTTTTCCAGCCACAGCGATGGACAACACCATGCCCTTGGCTCCTTCGCCTACCAAGTAGACCGATGGATACTTCATGGTAAGTTTCGACCCGATATTGCCGTCGACCCACTCCATCGTAGCGTCGCTGTGGGCGACCGCCCGCTTGGTCACGAGATTATAGACGTTGGGAGCCCAATTTTGCACGGTGGTGTACCGCATGCGCGCCCGATCTTTCACTAAAATTTCCACCACGGCCGAGTGTAGTGATTCGCTCGAATAAATCGGAGCCGTGCAGCCTTCCACATAATGGCCAAAGGAGTCCTCCTCGGCAATAATCAGCGTTCTTTCAAATTGGCCCATATTCTCCGAATTAATCCGGAAATAGGCTTGCAGGGGAATATCCGAATGCACTCCTTTGGGGATATACACGAACGAACCGCCTGACCAGACCGCCGAATTTAGCGCGGCAAACTTATTGTCCTCCGGGGGGATGACGGTGCCGAAGTACTCGCGAAAAATCTCGGGATATTCCCGCAGGGCCGAGTCTGTGTCGGTGAAAATGATCCCTTTGTCTTTGAGGTCGTCGCGAATGCTGTGATATACCACCTCGGACTCGTATTGCGCCGACACACCCGCCAAAAATTTCCGTTCGGCTTCGGGGATGCCTAACCGCTCGAAAGTATCTTTAATGGCCTGGGGAACATCCTCCCAGGTCTTTCCCTGATTTTCCGACGGCCGCACGTAGTACACGATGTCGTCGAAGTTCAGCGTATCAAGTTTCCCGCCCCATTGAGGCATGGGTTTTTTGAAGAACACATCCAGGGCATGGAGACGAAAGTCCAACATCCACTGAGGTTCTTGTTTGATGCGGGAGATCTCTTCAACCGTTTCGCGCCGCAACCCGCGGGCAAATTTGAGAACCCCGACATCTCCGTCGTTAAATCCATACTGATACTCGTCACTGATTAGGGGCTTGGATGCCATGGTGCTCTCCCTCCTTATAAACCGTTAACGGCCACAAACCGTTAGGATGATTCGTCCGACTCCGCTAGCATCTTCTCTAAGGCATTATGCGCTAATGTGGCACACTTCACCCGGCTCGGAAACTGGGAGACTCCCTGTAATGCTTCCAATTCTCCCAGCGGAAGACGACTAGGCGTTCCCGTCAAAAACGCTTTAAAATTCTGGGCTAAGGCCAACGCGTCGTCAATCGATTGGCCTTTGATGGCTTCGGTCAGCATGGATGCCGATGCCATACTGATAGAGCACCCCTGTCCGGTGAACCCCACGTCTCGGACGATGCCCTGCTCTAATTGTAGATCCAGTTTTATCTGATCGCCACAGGTGGGGTTTAATAAACCGACTGTTTTAGTCGGATTTTCCAAAGCCCGGCGATTTCTGGGCGATTGATTGTGGTCTAAAATCGTTTCGCGGTACAACTCATCTAGGTTCATCGGCGAAAATACCTCTTTGTCTCCAAAATGGCCTCGCGTAAACGGAGAATGTCCTGCTCTCCGTTGTATAGGTACACGCTGGCCCGGGCCGTCGACCCGACCCCGAGCCATTGCATGAGGGGTTGAGCACAGTGATGTCCGGCGCGGATCGCGATGCCGAGCGAGTCAAACACTTGAGCGATGTCATGAGGGTGGATGCCCTCAATGTTAAAGGCGATGGCAGCCCCGTGAGGACGCCCGGGACCATAGACTGTCACGGCCGGTATCTCGTAAAGGGTGTCAAACGCTAACTGACCCAACGCCTGACTGTGTTGATGGACTTTTTTCATGCCAATGTTTGACAGGTAGCGAGTCGCTGCCGAAAGCCCAATGCTTCCCGCAATGTTGGGCGTTCCCCCCTCAAATTTCTCCGGCACCTCGGCCCAAGTGGCCGTGTCGCGATCGACATAGCTAATCATTTCCCCTCCGTATTGCAGTGGTTCCATCTGGTCGAGCCATTGGCTCTTTCCCCACAGCACCCCAATTCCGGTCGGTCCGCACATCTTGTGGCCCGAAAACGCCAGAAAATCAATGTCCAACTGTTGCACGTCCGTCGGCTCATGCGGGACAGATTGGGCGCCGTCTACCACGATAATCCCCCCTACGTGATGGACCATCTCGCCCGCTGCTTGTATGGGGTTGACGGTCCCCAACACGTTGGACACCTTAGAGAGTGCGACAATGCGTGTGCTGGGGCCGATGACGGCTCGCAATGCGTCGACCGTGATGGTGCCGTCTTGGGCGAGCTCCACATACCGAAGAGTCGCCCCGGTTCTTTTGGCCAACTGCTGCCAGGGGATGAGGTTGGAGTGATGCTCCATCGGTGACACCACAATTTCATCACCGACTTTCGTCAGACTATCACCTAGTCCCCGGGCTACCAAATTCAGGGCTTCGGTGGTGCCCCGCGTGAAAATAACTTCCTCGCTCTTTCTGGCACCGATAAAGCGGGCGATGTCGCGCCGGCTCTCGGCAAAAGCGGTGGTGGCCTCAGCGGCCAGAGTGTGCACACTGCGCAATACATTCGCGTTGGACCAGCGGTAAAAATCGTTCACGCTGTCGATCACCTGGTTGGGCTTTTGTGCGGTGGCTGCGGAATCCAGCCATACCAACCGGTGCCCATTAATCTCGCGCTGAAGAATGGGAAAATCCCGGGCCACATCGACCAATGGCTCTATCATTCGCGAATCTTCCTTTCAACAGCGGCCCAGACCTCATCACGAAGACCGATGTGCGGGATGCGATCAATCACCGGCGCCAGGAATCCGTGAACGATAAGGCGAATGGCGTCTTCCTCGGAAAGGCCTCGACTAGTCAGGTAAAAGATGGCGCCGCGGTCGACTGGGCCGGCGCTAGCGGCATGGGCGGCATAGACATCGCGCTCATCGATCACCAGCGACGGGATGGCATCAGCCCTGGATTCGTCAGAAAGCATCAGGGTCTCTTCTTTTTGGCGGCCGTCTGACCCGCGAGCGCCCTGGTCGATTTGGGTGAGTCCGGTAAAAATGCTGCGCGCGCGATCTTTCATGACCCCCCGGGCAATCATATTGCTCGTGGTGTGGGGCGCTTGATGAAGACTTTTGGCGGTGTAGTCTTGATGCTGCTGGGACGATCCAAAAAACACCGTGGTACTGCGGGTGGTGGCCCCGGGCTGAGCGAGATGGGATTCATGGCCGGACACGGCCAGGCTGCTCCCAAACTCGCCAATGTTCCAATCTAAGACCGCATCCTGATGGATTTGTCCGATGCGACGGATGAACCCTTCGACGTGACTGGCGCACTGTTGGATGGCACCGAATTCGACCTGGCCGCCGTCTTGAACAATAATCTCGGTGGCTTCTGATAGGAGCATCTTGTTGGCGGACGCTTCGGTGATTAACCGCTCTGTGACTACAAGACGGCTATGAGGGCCGACCACGATAAGGTTGCGCATGATTAGGGCGCGAACCTCATCGGTCGCGTGATGTCCGATAGAAACTTCGATGGGCTCGTTTAGATTGGCCGGCACCGACAGGAAGACCCCATTGTGCCAGAGCGCCTGATTGAGAGCGCCGATCCGGTCTGTAATTTTACCCGTCAAAGTCCCCAAAAGCTTTCGCACGGCGGAACGTTCAATCGCTTGCTGTAGGGGTTCTAGTATCAAACCTTTTTGTTTCAGTGCATCGGGAACGATGCAATGGGTCAGGTAGTTGTTGTCGAGGCGGATCTCGATGAGGGCATGATCTGATGGGGCGACAGGTTTAGGCTGAAGCGGAGCCGAAAAGATGGGGATATCATCTAGACGTCGCTTTTTTAAAGGCGTCCGCTCCAAGCGCGGCCAGTCCAGGGTGAAATACTGTTCCGCAGCGCTAAGCCGTTGTTGCACCAGGTCGTCCGGTTCATGTCCGAACCGCTCCAACACCAGGGACTTGAGATGGTTTGAGGAATCGATGGTAACGGTTTGACTCATGATATCCTCCTACGATTGATGGGCCAGTTCGGTTCGCACCCACTCGTATCCTTTTTTGTCGAGTTCGAGGGCGAGTTCGGCTGTTCCTGACTTTACGATGCGTCCGTCCACCATGATGTGGACAAAATCAGGATGAACATAGTCCAGTATGCGTTGATAGTGCGTAATGATTAGTGCCCCAAAATCGGGTCCCTTCAGAGAATTGACGCCTTTGGCCACGACTTTAATAGCGTCGATATCCAGTCCCGAGTCGATTTCGTCCAAAATGGCAACACGTGGATGCAACATCAACATCTGGAGTATTTCGTTGCGCTTTTTTTCGCCGCCAGAAAATCCCTCGTTGAGGTAGCGATTGGCAGACGTGGGGTCCATGTCTAAGAAGGCCATCACGCGGTCAAGCTCATCGCGAAACGCCTTTAAGCCAATATTATTGCCTTCGCCGCGCTTGGCATTGATCGCAGCCCGCAAAAAGTTGGCCGTGGTCACCCCCGAGATCTCACTCGGGTACTGCATCGCTAAAAACAGGCCCAGACGGGCCCTTTCGTCGGGGCGCAGCGCCAAAACGTCCTGTCCGTCGAGGCGAACGGTTCCGCCGGTTACCGTATAACGGGGGTGGCCCATCAGGGTTTGCGCCAATGACGTCTTGCCGGTGCCGTTGGGGCCCATAATGGCGTGAATTTCGCCCCCCTTAACCGTGACCGTTAATCCATTGAGAATAGTCTTTTGTTCGATCTGCATACGCAAATCCGAAACTTCCAACACGGGTGTGGACATAGAAGCCTCCTCAATCCGGACCATTTCTGAGTAATTCACTCAGTATTGCTAGTTTCAGTGTAATGCTCATGACACAAATGTCAACCACCGGCCTTAGGGTATCCGGATAACGAGGAATTCCTTCGACATTTTGTTGGGATTCAGGCAGTTCCTGGTATACTCGGAAAGACTGATGCATAAGGGGATGCTGCGTTGATACAAATCCTTCAGCCGCAATTGTTTGTGCAGTCGATTTACGACATCGACTTAAGGCGTCTAGAAAACCGCGGGATTAAAGGTCTCATCTTAGATCTCGACAACACTTTGGTGGAATGGAACCAGCCCGAGGCTTCGGACGAACTGCTTCACTGGTTGAGTCTAATCAAAGATCAGGGGTTTAAGACGTGTATTGTGTCCAACAATATGAGCGCACGCGTCGAAACGTTTAGTCGACACATCGGCATAATGGCCATCGCCAAAGCTGCCAAACCACGTCGCCGAGCGTTCCGGCAAGCCATGCACAATATGGGTACGGTCGGGCGTCAAACCGCCGTGGTTGGCGATCAAGTGTTTACCGACATATTGGGAGGCAACCGGTTGCAGTTATTCACAATACTGGTCCGGCCCATGACTGATCGAGAATTTTGGACCACGCAATTAGTCCGGCGCGTTGAGCGCGCGGTGCTGCCGTCTGACCCGCCGTTAAGACTGGAAGATCGGGTGTAGAGGATGCAGGCCCAACCATCCGGATTATATGCGGTGTTTGGCCATCCGGTCGGCCATTCCTTATCCCCCCTGATCCATAACCATGGCTTTAGCCAGGCGAAGTGGCGGGCTTTTTATGTGTCGGTCGAATGTGCGGTGGAGGAGCTACCTGATAAATTGGCCGCATTCCGTCTCCTGGGAGGGCACGGTCTTAATTTGACTCGGCCTCTCAAGGAAGCGGTCCTGCCACTCATTGGTGAAGCGGATGACTGGGTGGAGCGCTCGGGAGCCGCAAATACTTTGGTGGCTGCTCCGAATGGCTGGCGGGCGGCTAATACCGACTGTGAGGCCTTGTTTCGCCGGGTCAAACCGTATGCGGGGGAGAATCGGGCTGCGTTAATATTGGGTTCCGGAGGCGTGGCCCGCGCGAGTGCTGCGGTGCTCCGTGCGCATGGATTTTGGGTGGCGGGTGCGGCCAAAAGGCCAGAGCGGTGTGACTGGGCCGAGGAAACATTGCGTTGGTCGGATCGGCTTGAGTCGGGCCCCTGGCATGTGGTGATTAACGCGACACCACTCGGCCAAGTGGGTGAAACGTCGGTTGGGGAGTGGCCGCTGCCCGGTCCCGAGGGTCTAGCCATCGACTGGGTGTACCGACCAGCTAACACCGGCTTTCTTCAAGGGGCGAAGTCCCTGGGGGTTGACACACTAGATGGATTGACGCTGTTGGTAGACCAAGCTGCCTTGGCATGGCCTCTTTGGTTTGGCCACGAAGCCCCCCTCGCCGCGATGTTAGAGGCGGTGCAGCCATGGCGTTGACGGTGGTGGCTGCCCTAATATCCGCCGGGCTGGTGTACGCCTTGGGGCCCTGGTGGGGCGCCCCCGTAAAACATCAGCACCGTCTTTGGGCGGCAGTGATCACCGGGGTAATCGGATTGGTTGTGGGTGCGCTCGTAAATCATCCGGTGGGAGCCTGGTGGTTCATGCCTATGATTGCCCTCTTAATAATAGTCGCGGTGGTGGACCGTATTCATCAGATTATTCCTAATCGTCTCGTACTGTTGACCGCGGCGTGGGCGTTGGTCGCGCGAATACATGACGGCCATTGGCTTAGTGCAACATTATTGGCCCTGGCGGTATTCTCATTCTATCTGGCTATCAATGTGGTCACGCGTGGCGGGATGGGCATGGGTGATGTGAAGTTTTCGGCTGTGCTGGCGTTGGCGTTGGGCTATCCCCTCGGCATTATTAGTGTGGTGGTGGGAATGTGGGCCGCCGGGATTTACGCGGCGGTCTTGCTGGTTTTACGTCGCGAAAGCTCCCGCCGATTTATGGCGCTGGGACCTTTTTTGGCCATTGGGGGATTGGCGGGCCTCTTGATGATGCTGCACGGCTAAATTGACGCAGTAGGAGTGAATGTCGTGGATCAATGGAGGTTTATTACAGCGGGTGAATCGCACGGTCCCGGGCTGGTGGGAATAATCGAAGGGGTGCCTTCCAACATTCCCATTACACGTGAAGCGATTAACGATGATTTGGGGCGGCGGCAAAAGGGCTATGGCCGTGGCGGCCGCATGGCCATCGAGCGGGATCAGGTAGAAATTTGGGGCGGGGTTCGACACGGCATGACTTTAGGCAGTCCCGTTGCACTGACGGTGGCTAACCGTGATTTTGAAAACTGGCGCGAGTCGATGTCGCCTGACCCAGGACAGCCGGACCGCCTGGTGACGCGGCCTCGCCCGGGCCACGCCGACTTGGTAGGCGGTATTAAGTATCAGCACCGCGACTTGCGCAACGTACTGGAACGCTCCTCAGCCCGTGAAACGACCATGCGGGTTGCCCTGGGGGCCGTCGCCCGTTCCTTTTTGCGTCAGCTAGGCATCGAAGTCTATGGCCACGTGGTCAGTATCGGGTCGGTGCATGCGAATACGCAAGACTGGAAGTTAGAGGAGATTAAGAAGGCGGAAGATTCGCCGGTCAGGGTAGTGGACAGTTCCCAAGCGAAACCGATGATGGAGCTCATTGATGCGGCTAAAGAGGCTGGCGATACTCTCGGAGGCACATTTGAAGTGGTGGCTTTCGGCTTGCCGATCGGCCTGGGGAGTTATGTTGAGTGGTTTCGTCGCCTAGAAGCCGGATTAGGACAGGCGCTATTATCGATTCCTGCCATGAAGGCCGTGGAGGTGGGGACGGGATTTGAACAATCAGAACACGAGGGCTCCGAGGTTCACGATGCCATTTGGTGGGAATCGGGGTCAGGCTTTTCTCGAAGAACTAATCGGGCGGGCGGCCTGGAGGGGGGCATTACCACCGGGATGCCGTTAAAAGTCCGGGTGGGGATGAAGCCATTATCGACCCTGATGTCGCCGTTAGGTTCGTTTGACATTGACAGTAAAGAACCGTTTTTGGCTACCGTGGAACGATCTGATGTCACGGCTGTGCCGGCAGCCGTGGTGATTGGGGAGGCGATGGTGATGCATGTTTTGGCGGACGCCATCCTCCAAAAGTTTGGCGGGGACAGCCTTGGAGAAATTCAGGGCCGGATCGAAACATGGCGAAAATGGGCCCGTGAGTATTAAAGCGCTGGCCCTGATCGGCATGATGGGAGCTGGCAAAACCACCGTAGGAGCGCGGGTGGCCGAGATACTCCGGGTGCCTGGGTTCGATTTGGACCACATCATCGAAGCCACTAACGGCCGCGAGATTTCCACTATTTTTAAGGTGGATGGGGAAACGGCCTTCAGAGAGCTGGAACATGAGAGTTTGGTCGCAGTGGTAGACACGGTCAATCCCCCGTATGTCTTGGCTACGGGCGGCGGGCTTCCCCTATATGCCCGCAACCGGGAAATCCTGCGCCAGCATTTTTGGGTGGTCTGGTTGGATGCGCCGGCATCGCTGCTGTTTACACGGGCCCTTGATCTCAAGCGCCCGTTGGTTCAAGAAGGCTCATCCGCGTTTTTCTCTCTAAAGCAGTCGCGGGACTCGCTGTATCGGCAAGTGGCCCATAAAACCGTGGATGTAGCGCATCAAAGTCCGGAGGAGATGGCTCACATCATTGCAACCTGGTGGCAGGAGGTGGCTAGTGGATAACCCGTCGTCAACGCTGGAGATTGTCCACACTAAAACGGTCGTATCGTCCATCGTACTGGACGCATCGTGGCCTGAAAAGATACTTGCGCTCGCATCCCGACGCGTGGTGGTTGTGGACGCTGCTTTAGGGCAATGGGCTTCCTGGGTGGCCGATCGGATTAAAACCGACACCGTGCTATCGCTTTCGATTAGCGAGAAAGGGAAGTCGTTAGCCACCGTTCAAAAGGTATACGAGTGGTTTGGCCGGACAGGCGTCATGCGTGATACCTTAGTGGTCGGCGTCGGAGGGGGGGTTCTGACTGACTTGGTGGGCTACGCTGCCGCTACCTATCTCCGAGGGCTGCCGTTCGCCGCGGTGCCCACCTCGCTCTTAGCCCAGGTCGATGCGGCAATCGGCGGCAAGGTCGGGGTGAACACCCCCTGGGGGAAAAACCTCGTTGGCGCTTTTCATCCGGCCCGGGTAGTGGCCTTAGAGCCGGAATTTCTGACCACCCTGCCACTTCGGGAATGGCGCGCCGGATTAGGGGAGGTCATGAAATCCGCTTTGATTCATGGGGGGTGGCTGTACGACGCGCTGGATACCATTGAGCTTACCGGTGAGAATGCGGCGTTGTGGACACCCCTGGTTAAGGAGACGGCTAAGATCAAGGTAGAACTAGTGAATCAAGATCTCTATGAAGACGGGCCGCGCATGTTCCTGAATTTTGGACACACCATCGGGCACGCCCTGGAAACCCTGCTCGGCTATGGTGTGCTTAGTCATGGTGAGGCGGTAGGCCTGGGGGCCTTAGTGGAGTTGGCATTGTCTGAGCGCCTTCGAGGTCTGGATGTCCAGGTGCGTATTCGGGTTTATCGATGGATGCGGGCCTGGGGATTGCCGACCACGTTTCCGCGCCTGGATTTTTCGAGGCTCTGGCAACAACTGCAGGGAGATAAAAAAGCGCGGTCAACCGGGTTAGTGTGGGTGCTGTTGGAGGACGTGGGACAACCGGTGCTTGTGCCAAATATCCCCGAGGATCTCGTGCGATCGGTCATAAAAGATCTCTCTTAGGAAGGTCCTATGCACGATGCCCGGGGTCACAGCGTTTGCGTGACCCTCAAATAACCACGCTTGATGGCCATAAATGGGCTGCACGCCCGGGGATTGGGCAATAGGCTAAGAGCCATAGCCGTATACAAAATCCGTATAACCGTGCAAAAGCTACAACCATTGTGTCGCCTGAAAAGAGACGCTATCATGAAGCAGAAAGCAAGAAACGAGGTGCTTTATGCGTAACACTCCCTTGACTCAATGGCATCGCCAACACCAGGCCAAAATGATGGAATTTGGCGGGTTTTTGATGCCGATTGAGTATGCGGTCGGTATCCTCCAGGAGCATGCCAGGGTCCGATCCGACCTGGGCATGTTTGATGTCAGTCACATGGGCGAGTTTAGCGTGACGGGTCGCCGGTCGGGCGAGTTCTTGGACCAGGTGGTCACCAATCAGCCCTCTATTCTGGCGATAGGGCAGGCACTCTATACCCCGATGTGCTATCCCGATGGCGGTACCGTGGATGATTTGCTGGTCTATCGTTTAGACCAGACACGCTTCATGGTGGTGGTCAACGCCGGTAATATTCAAAAGGATTGGCAGTGGCTTACGGGTGTTGCTCAAGAGTGGGATGGCGTCATCCTAGCTGACGACAGCGACAGCACTGGACTGATTGCGCTGCAGGGTCCTAAAGCCGAGTCATTGCTAAAGCCGTTGGTAGAAAATTGCGATCTCGGCCGACTACAGTACTATCATGCGGCCCCGGCCCTTATCAATGGGGCCACGGTGCTGGTGTCCCGCACGGGCTACACCGGGGAAGATGGATTCGAGCTCTACCTGCCAAAAGAAACTACCCTACCGGTATGGGAAACTCTGTTCGCTTCGGGCGCGCGGCCGGTGGGTTTGGGTGCGCGCGACACATTGCGGCTGGAGGCGCGGCTGCCTCTTTACGACCATGAGCTGAGCCGTGACATTACGCCCTTGGAGGCGGGTCTGGGGTTTTCAATCAAGTGGGATAAAGGGGACTTTTTAGGTCGGCAGGCGTTATGGGAGCAAAAGTCCAAAGGACTGACCCGCAAAATTGTGGGCCTTCGTTTAGACGGCGGCATCGCGCGGCCTGGTTATCCCGTGATGTCACCCCAGGACCAAAATGTGGTGGGCCAGGTCACATCCGGTACCAAATCGCCTACCTTAGGCTATGCCATAGCTTTAGCTTTGGTGGATATAGCCTATGCGACGGTGGGCGCAACGCTGTTGGTTGAAATCCGCGGGCGAAAATTTCCCGCCACAGTCGTTAAGACACCGTTTTACAAGCGTGCCACAAAGAATTAGAAGCGAGGGATGAGGATGGCTGAGTTTAAAGAGGGCTTACATTATACCCGGGATCACGAGTGGCTAAGCAATGAGGGACGTGTGGGGATTACGGACTATGCGCAAGACTCTTTAGGTGACGTGGTATTTGTGGAGTTGCCGGCGGTGGATACTAAGGTTAAGGCTGGCGACGCGGTTGGGGTGATCGAGTCGGTAAAGTCGGTATCCGACTTATACAGCCCGGCCGCGGGCACCATCGTTCGGGTTAATCAGGCTTTAGGGGAGAAGCCGGAACTTATCAATCAGGATCCATATGGCGAAGGGTGGATTTTTGAACTCCAGGATGCGGCCCCCAAGGACCTCCTCTCGTACAAGGAATATCAGAAAGAGGTTGAAGGAGACTGAGTTGAGGTACATACCACACACGCCGGATGAGATAAAGGCTATGTTGACCGCGCTCTCCCTCGATTCAGTTGAGGACCTCTTTGAGGACATCCCATCCCCTGCGCGCCTCGATCGCCCGTTAGAGCTTGCTCCGGCACTCTCCGAAATGGAGTTGACGGACCATCTAACTCGGCTAGCCGCGTTGAATGACAATGTGACCCGCATGCCGAGTTTTCTGGGAGGCGGCTATTACGATCGCTTCATTCCCGCTGCGGTCGGGGCTTTGGCGAGCCGTGGAGAGTTCGTTACGTCGTACACCCCGTACCAAGCAGAATTGTCCCAGGGCACCTTGGCGGCCATTTTTGAGTTTCAGAGCATGATTCAGTCCTTGACAGGGACGTTTGCCGCGCAAGCCTCCATGTACGATGGGGCCTCCGCTGTGGGTGAAGCGGCATTACTGGCGTTGGCAAATGCCCCAGGGCGCGCGAGAATTGTCGCGCTTCGAGGCGTGCATCCCGATAGTCGTAGCGTGGTGGCCACCTACTTGGCGGCCAGAGGAGCCGAGCTCACGGTGGTGGATGACCTCAACGCACTCAAGTCCGCCTTGGGGTCAGATGTCGCAGGTGTAATTATTCAGTATCCCGACATGTTGGGGAGAGTGACCCATATCCAAGAAGCGATTGCGCACGCTCATCAATCCGGAGCATTGGCGATCGTCTCGTCAGATCCCGTGGCCCTGGCGATCTTAACCCCACCCGGTGAACTGGGCGCGGATATTGTCGTTGGGGAGGGTCAGCCCTTGGGCAACCATCTCAGTTACGGGGGTCCCACATTCGGATTTTTTGCGGTGCAAGAACCCTTGGTGCGCAAGATGCCAGGACGTTTAGTGGGCATGACGCACGACATCGATGGCAAGAGGGGGTTTGTGCTAACCCTGCAAGCCCGAGAACAGCATATTCGCCGCGAAAAAGCGACATCGAACATTTGCTCAAATCATTCGCTCAATGCCTTGATGGCGACCATTTATATGTCCCTAGTGGGGAATCAGGGGCTTAAAGAGGTAGCGCTGCTGTCGGCTCAGTTGGCGCACTATTTGGCGGACCGGTTAGATAGTATCGGCCTGAAACGGCCCAATGCCCACGCCCCGTTTCTTTATGAGTTTGTTGTAGAAGTGCCCGGTGATATAAGCCAGCTCAATCGCTACCTCTTGGAACGAGGATTGTTAGGCGGCGATGGATTGGGCCGATGGGAGCCTCACTGGAACAACCTCTGGCAACTGGCGGTGACCGAGAGGCGGACCAAAGAAGACTGTGACCGTTTGGTCAAGGAGGTGTCGGCATGGATATCCCGGTAATTTTTGAGCGATCTCGTCAGGGGCGACGGGGCGTGCGATTTCCCGAACGCCCCGACCTTCCCGCATATGATCCGACCCGGGAACTGCCGCCCGAACTGGTGCGCCAAAGTGCTTTGGGGCTTCCAGACGTGGCGGAAAATGATGTTGTGCGCCATTACACCGCACTTTCCACCCTCAACTATGGCGTAGACACCGGCTTTTATCCCTTGGGGTCATGCACGATGAAGTATAACCCCAAGGTGAATGATTGGGCGGCATCCTTGGCGGGGTTTCAAGATGTCCATCCTTTACAGCCCGATACGACCGTTCAGGGCTTGTTGCGAGTTCTGTACGATCTGGAGGAAGGGCTCCGGGAGCTATCCGGAATGGATGCGATCTCACTCCAGCCGGCAGCGGGTGCCCATGGGGAGTTAACGGGGATTTTGATGATTAAGGCCTACCTCAAAGACCGGGGCGAAAATCGCACGACCATTATCGTGCCGGACTCGGCTCACGGGACGAATCCTGCCACGGCGTCCATGGCGGGCTACCAAGTGAAGGTGGTGCCTTCCAACCGTCGCGGTGGGGTCGACGTGTCCAGCCTTAAAAAGCTGGTCGATCAGAGTACCGCTGGCTTGATGCTGACAAATCCCAATACGTTGGGACTATTTGAAGAAGAGATCTTAGAAATTAGCCAAGTTGTTCATCAGGCGGGGGGATTGCTCTACTATGACGGTGCCAACGCCAATGCCATTATGGGTCATGTCAGGCCCGGCGATATGGGATTTGATGTGGTGCATCTGAACTTGCATAAAACCTTTTCGACGCCCCACGGCGGAGGAGGTCCGGGAGCCGGCCCGGTTGGGGTTAAAAAGGCGTTGATGCCGTATTTGCCGTACCCGCGTCTTATTGAACGCGACCACCAGTTGGTTTGGGGTGAAAAGCCGACGCGGTCCATCGGCAAGGTGCGATCGTTTTACGGCAATGTAGGCGTGTTGGTTCGCGCCTACGCCTACCTTCGGTCTCACGGACCCCAAGGGTTAAAGGCTGTGTCGGAAACGGCGGTCTTAAATGCTAACTATCTGCTGCACCAACTCAAAGAGGTTTACCACACCCCCTATGAGCGTTCCGTTAAACACGAGTTTGTCTTGTCACTGACCGATCAAAAACGGCGTGGGGCCCGGGCTTTGGATGTAGCTAAGCGTATTATTGATTTTGGTTTCTACCCGCCCACGGTGTATTTTCCGCTGGTGGTTGATGAGGCGCTGATGGTGGAGCCGACGGAAACCGAATCTAAAGAGACGCTTGATGGTTTTGTGCAAGCGATGGTGCAAATCAATCAGGAGATCGATGACCAGGCCCAAGTGTTGCGTGAGGCACCGCACGATACCGTGGTGCGGCGGCTGGATGAAGCCGCTGCAGCGCGGCACCCGGTGTTAGCCTGGAGCCAACGGTCGCGAGGAGGGATAGCGTGAGCGAACTTAAAACGGTCGACCCCGCTGTGTATGGGGCTATTCAAGCGGAACAAGAGCGCCAACAAAATCATCTGGAGCTGATTGCCTCGGAAAACTGGACGTCTTTAGCGGTCCGCGAGGCGGTTGGTTCAGTAATGACCGACAAGTATGCCGAAGGCTATCCGGGCCGCCGCTACTATGGCGGGTGTGAGCAAGTGGACGTGGTGGAGGAGTTGGCAAAAAACCGCGCCAAAGAACTTTTTGGTGCCGCGCATGCCAATGTGCAGCCGCATGCAGGGGCTGCGGCCAATCTCGCGGTGTATTTAACCGTCCTCAAACCAGGTGACACTATTTTAGGGTTGGAGCTATCGCATGGCGGTCATCTGACCCATGGAAGTCCGGTGAGCATATCCGGTCAACTTTACCATGCGGAGCACTATCAAGTAGATCCGGCCACCGAGCAAATAGACCTGGATATGGTGCGGGAAAAAGCCCGCCGGGTCTCTCCCCGGATTATCGTGGCGGGGGCCTCGTCGTATCCCAGGACCTGGGACTTTGCCAAGTTCCGCGCCATTGCCGACGAAGTCGGAGCCCTCTTAATGGTCGACATGGCCCATTTTGCGGGCCTGGTGGCCACAGGGCTTCATCCTGACCCGGTACCTTATAGTGACTTCGTGACGTCAACCACTCATAAAACCCTGCGGGGTCCGCGCGGGGGATTTATCCTGTGTCCGGAGTCATGGGCTAAGGCCATCGATAAGACGGTGTTTCCCGGCCTTCAGGGAGGTCCGCTAATGCATGCCATTGCAGGCAAGGCGGTCGCCTTTCAAGAAGCTCTGTCACCGGCCTTTCGCACGTATCAAGAGCAAGTGCTGGCCAACGCCAAAGCCTTGGCGCGCAGCCTTCAGGACAGAGGGTTAAGGCTGGTGTCGGGGGGCACCGACAATCACTTAATGCTAGTAGACGTGAAAGCGAGCGGCATTACGGGTAAAGAAGCCCAAAGTCGATTGGCGGACGTTGGCATCACGGTGAACAAGAACACCATCCCGTTTGACAAAGAAAAGCCTATGGTGACGTCGGGTATCCGCATTGGAACGCCGCAAGTAACGAGTCGGGGGCTAACCGAATCGGACATGGCTGAAATGGCCGATATCATCGCGGGCGTGGTGCAGGCCGATTCGCGGGAGAGGTTTGGCGATTACGCATCACGAGTTCGGGATCTGGCCCGATCACATCCGCTGCCGGGATTAAGGCCGTGAAAATCGGGGTGATGCATGGACCCAACTTAGGTAGGCTCGGAACTCGCATCCCGGACCTGTACGGGACGATTACCCTGGATGTGCTTCATCGGGAACTGCGCGAGGCGTTTGGCGACGTGGATCTATCCTTTTTTCAATCCAATTCTGAAGGCGCGCTCATTGACCAGCTGGAAGCCTGGAAGGATGAGGGTTTGGACCGGGTGGCGCTGAACCCAGGTGCCCTGACGCATCAATCGTACGCGTTGAGAGATGCCATTGAAGGTCTGGATTTAACTGTCGTGGAAGTGCATATTAGCAATATATTTCAGCGCGAATCGTTTCGGGCTCAGTCGCTAACCGCTCCGGTGACGCGGGGTCTGATTACGGGGTTAGGGATATACGGGTACCACGTCGCGGTGGCCTATCTTCGCAGCATGGTCTGAACTGGGGCAAGTGTGATATGTTTTTCTTATTCTTATTGGCGAAAAACTGGTCGAGGGAGCGTTTGGATGATTTCAAGCAACGATTTTCGCAACGGCGTGACACTGGAACTGGACGGCGTGGTATTCCAAGTCATTGAATTTCAACATGTAAAGCCCGGCAAGGGGTCGGCATTTGTCCGCACCAAATTGAGAAACTTACAAACCGGGGGCGTAGTAGAGCGCACCTTTAATGCGGCGGAGCGGGTTCCGGCAGCGCGCGTCGAAAAGCGTGAGATGCAGTATCTGTATCAGTCGGGTGATGAATACACCTTCATGGACACCGAGACATTTGAGCAAATGGCCCTGTCGAGGGGTGACATTGGCGACGGGGTGCGGTTTTTAAAGGAAAACATGCTATGTCATGTGATTTTGTTTAAGGGCAGCAGCATTGGCGTTGATCTTCCCAACAGCGTGGATTTGGAGATTGTGGAGACGGACCCGGGGTTTAAGGGGGACACGGCGGCTGGAGGCACCAAGCCTGCCAAGCTGGAAACCGGTGCTGTGATTAAGGTGCCGCTGTTTATCGAGTCGGGGACGATCATTACGGTTGATACGCGAACCGGCCAATATGTATCGCGTGCCTAATCCATATCACCAAGAGAGCGCCTTAACGGCGTTCTTTTTTGGTCTGTGTAGAGATTGTGATACCTAGACTAAGGGGCATAAGCCGTCCATTGCCCGCCTCGGCCACGATTCATGCGGACACCACCTCGACTACCCTGACCGGGGTATATCCGGACCGGCCGTCTCCAGCCGGTCTGGAACTGCTCAATGCGTTGCTGGTGCTTCCCGGGTATTATCGCGACCAGGACCTTTCTCCTTCGCTTGCGAGACCCGGCACCGCCGCCTAGTCGCCTCCGCATCCCATCCGATGCCGTGAGCGTTTCCGACGGGGTTTCCCGGATCACACGCCCTCACCGGTATCACACCGGGAAGATTTCTCTCTCCCGCGCATGATTCACCAGGCCGGGGGAGCCCCCGCGTAGAACCCTCGCCGATTAAAAAATGAAACATCCCTGATCGGTTAACTCCGGGGACAGGGATGCGGCCCTTAAAATCGCTTGGGTTAGACAGGCTAACGTGGGCTATCGTGTGCCCAAATCGCCGCGTTTTCGCCTTTTTCTTCCCGCTCGCTGCATCCAACATGAGTTATCTGGGGATGTATGAAATGAAAACCTCTGGCAGGCCTAAACATCAGTCGATGAGCAAGAGCCCTTCTTGGTAAGCGTTACAATCTTACCGAAATCGAGCGTAAAGCCCCTATCTTCAGACATGGGGATATAAGCCCGTTGGCCCGATAGGGACAAAAGTTTGTAAAGGTGTCGGGTTAAACCATACAATGCGGTGTAATTAATTTATGGGCTACAAATCCAATCACAATGTTGTGTATTCCTGTAAATATCACGTGGTTTGGTGCCCGAAATATCGGCGACGGGTCTTAGTTCAGGGCGTGGATGAACGACTGAAGGGGATC
>JAJZXX010000148.1 GCA_021806205.1 Bacillota bacterium
GATCGTTACCGCCTTAGAACGCACCGACCCGACTTTCCAACAGAAGTTGCAATCCTTATTAACTTTGAAATTTCAGCTCTTCGATACCGCGGCCTAATCGTTAATTGTAGTCTGCGAGGAGTATATCCAAGGGTGCCCGCTCCCCTTAAACTTACCCCCGGTTCACCAACAGGGAACCCCCCTCCCACGCGTCACCCCGCCAGGCGTTTTTTAACGGTATAGCTTAAGGTGCCGCTTACATAGCGAACCCAGACCGGGGTCGCATTGCACACATAACGGCGCATTGCAGACATGACAATAAGAGACGGCCCATTGGTGGTGCCGCTGGCAGGTCGTCGGCAGCGGTTCATCTGAGTGGACCGACGCGGAGCGTTTCCTCACGAAGATTTTTGAGAGTTTCATGAAAATACCGCATCCCTCATTGCTAGACCCAGAGTGCACTGGTTGGGTGCCGGAATAACTTTTCCTACACTTGCTTCGCGCCTCCGCTTGTGTTGTTATCACAAGAGTAATCTAAAACTATTGTGGCCGAAGGAGCAGTCCTTAACATGTTGCCTAAGCGATCATTGATTGCTGTAACAACCATCGCAATACTTGTCAGTTCATCCGCGGCTGGGTGCGGCATCTCCCATCCCCACCATCATAATGCAAAATCCAAATCCCAGACGACCTCTCCGAGCGGCGTGTCGTTTCCCACGCAAGCCCATCTTTCTGCGGGCAAGCTTCTCATCATGGCCCCGGCGGATCTAAAGGCAAAGTCAACGCTCCGTTCATCGTCACGTTCCGGCACCTACAACGTCACCGTATTGACGGATTCCGGCGCCCAAATGTCATTCGGGGGCCAGTATTACGCCTCATCACGCCGGGCACGCCAAACCCTCATTAACGATCTCATCGTCTCGCCGGGCCCCGGAACCCGAGATCCTTTGGGATCCGGAGTTATAGCACGCAAGTATCATCAGCAACACTTGATCACCTGGACCCATGATCACTGGATTATCGAAATCTCGGGCGCATCAGGAACCCCTTTTTCACTCCTCCAGAAACCAGCGAGTACTATTGCGACACTGCTTAACGAGGTTAGTCTGCCCGCCACATCCCAAGGCTTGCTACACTGGACAATCACGCGCAAAACCGTGACCTCCATCGACCTAGCCTGGACCAAAGGCGCCGCCATTTATCACGTCATCCAACCGCAGCCCAAAAACGCGAGGGCTGCCATGCAAATGGCAGCCTCGATGGTACCGATCCCCTAACCGCACGGCGCCGGAAACCCCTAATGACGCACCCCTAGCGGGCGTGTCGCCGACGGTATAGCCACATTCCGCCCAAAGCCACCACCGCTGCTACAGGCAGTCCCGCCGCATAAGGCACTTCCGGCAACTGCCCAGTCGGCGTCGAGCTGAACAAGGCGAACATCTCAAACGTTTCCGGGGACGTCTTTGTAGCAAAATATTCCGACGGAGTAATGTAGACGGTTGCCGTCCCGCCGCTCGCCGACGCCTGCCCAAAAACCATGGTTTCCGGGGTATTCGACAGGCTCACGGAGGTGCCGCTATCGCCAATTAACATCACCTGTTGATTAGGCTGAAGCCCCGGAGCTGGCGAGGTCCAGTCCCAGGTCGCCGAATAGTCTCCTTTGTGGGAACCACTCGACACATATTGAATGGTCAGGGTTCCCTCGGGTTGGGCCGTGAGTGCGCCTGACGTGGGACCCGACGACGCAAAAACGGTCCCTCCCATCAGGGCCAGCCCTGCCAACCCACCAGCAACTCCAAGAATCTTGCGCACTCGTGCACGTCCTTTCCGCACCAGACGTCGACCTAGGCGACCGCCAACGCGATTCGACCGTAGAAACAGATCGACACTGACTGTACCATGACACAAGGTTCAGACTGCGTCAGTCTCAAACGAGGTCGCAAACCCAGTCCACCAAGAAACGGCAGCGCACAACCCCCCGTTATGCGTCGTCACCGGGAGAAACGTTAGTCTTTGAGTCCTCCGCCACCTCCCCGGCGGGAACGCCGGCCCAAGTCAGAACATCATCTGCCGGCATGGCCGCTCCGTAAAACCAGCCCTGCCCGGTATCGCACCCCCATGAAGCCAAGGCGTCACGCTGCGATGAATTCTCAATCCCTTCCGCCACGACCCGAAACCCCATCGGGCCACTTAGCCCGATGACGGACTGAATTAAGATCCGGCCTTGATCCTCTTCCCAATTCTTAATCAGCGAAGCGTCAATCTTAATAGTGCTAATCGGGAGCTCTTGAAGGCGATTTAAACTGCTCATCCCACTGCCGAAGTCATCGAGGGCGACTTGATAGCCCGAGCGGCTTAAATAGACCAGAGATTCCACCACGCGTCGGATGCCAAATGGCGTCAACGATTCACGAATCTCAAAACTAATGTCCTCGGGATGCACCTCAGTAAATTCTTCGTGCAGAGCGGCCAATTGATCCGCCCAGCCTTCACTCAGCAGATCCCATGGATCAATATTGATGGATACGCGCACGCGCCGACCTTTTTGTTTCCAACGGGTTACATCTAGGAACACCTGCCGCATAACCGCACGATCCAACATCGCAACCGCGTCCGGGGCCAGCGATGCCAAAAACTCTGTCGGCAAGCGCAATTGCCCATCCGTATCGCGGTATCGAGCCAGCGCTTCCCACTGTTCAGCTGTGGCGCCTTTGGAACGGACGATAGGTTGGTAATGCACCTCGATGCGTGATTCTTTTAGCGCCTCTTCAATTCGCTGACGCCAATCTCCGAAGTCGCCAATGTCCGGGACGGCGGACAGACCTGAGAGCTTGGCCCGATAAAGACGGCGATCGGCGCGATCCAAGACCTTTTCCCATGAGTCTCCTTCCTCGGGAAAGCATGCGTACCCGCAGGATACAGAAACATTGACGCCGCCAAAACGCCCTAGCGTGATAGCGTCCTCGCTGGTTTGGCGAATGCGGACGGCAAATCGCAAGATGGCATCGGAAGACAAGGTGTGCGGAATCACCATTAAAAATTCGTCGCCACCCCACCGGCCAATCCAGTCCGTCCGTCTCAGAAGGTTTTTCCAGCGGTCAGCTACAGCGCGGAGCACCTGATCGCCTGCGGCATGCCCGTACGTGTCATTAACCATTTTGAAACCATCCATGTCTAAATAGAAGACAACAAACGACTTCCCATGTTCCAGGAGGGTTTCAACATAGCGCTCTGTGGCCAACCGATTAGGAAGACCAGTCACCGCGTCCTGGAACGCCAGGCGCGCGAATTGATTCCCGTCTTCCGCCATCTCATCATAAGCCGCACGCTTGATGATGGTACGGATACATTCCTGCAATTGCTCGGCCGGCAGACCCTGGTCAAAGAGGGCATCCGCCATGCTGCCTAGAATAATCCAGCGCATCTCACGCGCCGTCCCATGGGAATTGAGATTGTCTGAACGCCATTGAATCTGGTCCACCGACGGCCTTTGACCGGTTACGAGCACCTCTCTCAAGCGATTTAGGTACGCCGCCGACTGAGTTTCAAGCTCGCCCACCTTTTGCACAGAAGCCCCCGCGATCCCGATCCATTCCCTGAGAGCATTGTGGGCGTATTCCAATGCCTTCTCCCAGGGGAGCTCCGCCATAATCTTATTGTCGTAGTCTGTCCATTCATCTAAGTGGGTGAAGAACTCTGCATTGATCGACATTGCGCCCTCCGATTCTAATGACACCGATTGCCCCCATTCTCTAGTCGCAAAGGAGTACCTGGAATCCATTAAGTAGATTGTAGTATACCTAACTTCACCGTTAACAAAAGTCTCATGCCGAGTCTCTTGACTCCCGGCCGTCTCGTGCATCGCGAACGAGACGCACTGTGAGACCCAGTTCAAGACATGTGCGGGACTGTTTCTTGTCATTCTAAAAATTAGAGTGAGGTTGTCGATGTTTATCATGGGGTTGGTTTGTCTCCCCAAGAAAGGATGATGAGCATGAAAGCCTCTTCATTATTTAAGCCCGCAGGGGCAGTGGGCGCGATCGGCGCCTTAGCACTTGGGCTGTCCGCGCCGGCCATGGCCGCAACGATAACCAACCCCAGTGCCGAGGGAACCATCGCCATCACCACGACAAGTGTCAACTCAAATACTGGCACAGCCACGTGGACATGGTCCGGGTTATCCAAGGGAATGTATGTGTCCGTAGCGTATGCACCAAAGGGTAATCCGTCAGACGTCACCGTGCTCCCGGCACCCCCCTCCGGAACGGTCACGACGAATGGCCAATACAGCGCGAGCATTACTCTTCCTTCGGGAGACACTTGGCAAAACACCGAGATCGAAATGTCCGCGGGTGAGTTTCAGGTGGGTTCGTTGCCGGAAGTTCCATGGGCAGCGGCTTTACCACTCCTCTTAGCCGTACCCTTTGGACTGATGTTGTGGCGTCGGCGCACCGTTTGAGTGCAACCTGCCACAATACTTTTGCACCCTGAGAGCTAAGAGCAACACCTGCAAGAATAACCATTGTAGGTGTTGCTTTTTTAGATTTGGCCATGAATCGACCAGCACTGAACCGTCTTGTGATACATGATGTGATACTGACGGCGCGACTGTATCCTGTTTCTATTCGAATTAGTATTAGAACCATAATTCGTTCAAGGAAAGCGAGGAAGACCTCGTGGAATCAAACCACTCCAATGCCTCCCGCACCTCCCAGCACTTAAAAGTTCACTGGCTGCTTTGGGTACTGGTTAGCGTTGCCCCGCTACTCGCCTATGCCTCTCCCCTGTGGAATAACCTTCTGGCCGACACCCCCATCGCCGACCTCGTCTGGATACCCATCATCGCGATATGGTGGATGATCTGGAATCTTTATGATGTACGACCCTCTGGCCCTGACGACGCCGAAACCAACGCGATCATGGGAGTGTTTCTCGCAATACTTGTGGGTGGAGCGCTTACATTGGCGCCAGGACGATGGCCGGCATTTTTCGTGTTCAACCATGGCGGCCTTTTGCTTTGGCCCGTTTGGATCTTAGCGATGACCTGGCTTTTTTGGGGGCTCTCGGCAACACGCCGGATTGTGATACCGCTGGTGTACCTGTTACTAGTCTGGCCGCCAATCTTTGAGGGTATCGCCAATGCTACCCAGTCGCTCCTGGTGAAATGGGCTGTCGCTATTCTTATTGCCCTATCCCACCTGGTGAACTGGCTTAAACCAGCCGCTGCTACCGGCACGTTTTCTGTTCTCTTTCACCACCAACCATTTTTAGTCGTGGTCGCGCAAGCATGCAGCGGTGCTGACAGCCTGCTTGGGTCGGCGATTATCATCCCGGCTTTATGGTTTGTGCTGCGAGGTCATTGGCGGAGCAAGCTGTGGATGACCCTCATTGCCCTAGTCAGCGCACTGGTATTGAATTGGATACGCCTCGCTATTATTGTGGGTACAGTCCACATCATCGGACCACGAATTACTTTTACATACATCCATCCCGTTTTAGGGTTCTTCCTATTTGCATTGTTGGCCCTAGGAGTCATCCTGATGCTGCGCCCGTTTCATCTTGAAATGCCCAGCACCAAAAACCTGCGTGCCAACCTCGCCGCTCCGGGCTGGGGCCGAATCGTGGCAGGTATTGCGACCGCAGGATTGACGTTTGCCCTATCGGTCCCATTATTTTCGGTGCCACGCGGTTCGTTTGGCAATCCCGCAGCAGTCACCAACTTTAATATTCGACGCTTTTTACCTTCATTGCCTGGAACGACTCATAGCGGTATATACTATGCCAACGAATCATCGGTGCTAGGACCTCATTCTGCCACGCAGGCCGCCATGTACAATTGGGGACCAACCACCGCGGGACAATCGATGTTGGAGGTATGGGGCACACCAAGCGCAAGTTCGCTGGCCGCTTATGGGTTCCATGCGTGCCTCCTCTATCACGGTGACAATTTCTCGGCTGTCACATCATTTCGATTGGAGCCGGGCGTAGTCGCAACCGCCTATGCCGTCAAGCTCCCTCCTGCGACGGTTGGTGGTCCCCGTTCCACCTATATAGACATTGAGTGGAATACCGCCATACGAACACACGGACAAACCTATTATCTCAGATGGTCATTGGCGGCGTTCCCTGCAACGGTCCCTCAACGGGTCGCCCTCGCGTCCGACCAGCAAAAACCACCTGCATTGCCTCCTTTAACGGCCTTGGAAGCGATGGCGGCCCCGGCTCAACAGGGTCAGTGGTCCCCCACCACGGCACGCGCGCGCAACAGCTTGGTGGAAGTAGCACGGCACATCTTTCAAGAAAGCATACTCCAGTCTCGCAGCATCAACCGAGTTTGACATGATACCAATGATGAGACTTATCAAGAGACTTTCTGCCAGGTGTCGTCTGCATTACTGTAATACCTGGCAACTGGGCTTCTAAGAAGGAAGGGAGAAGGTTATGCCTGATTTTTCTGGACGATGGGAAGGAATGAAATCCGCCACATTAATTTCGGATACAAAAGTCGGCTGCGCCTTAGCCGACGGCGTCGATCGGTCGGCAGCATTCGCCATATCCCGGGAGGATGCCAGAACCCACGGGTTATTGCCCTTTGGTTGGGACCAGGGCTATCTATGCATCGCAATTTCTGAGTCTCCGTCTCTTCAAGCCCGCCTGATCTTAGATAACATTGGACCCGTGGAGTTGTATCGAGCAACGCCGGTCGACCTATTAATGGCGCAGTGGGAAATTTACGGTCGCGCCTCGGACAAGTCGGCGCGATTTGGCGAACTCGCATTGCAAAAAGGGATGCCTCCCCAGGTTATCGATGAACTGTTAGCGCTGCAAAAAGACCAGGGGGGACCCATTGGATCACTGGCCATCGCGCATGAGAGCCTGACCTCATGGGAAGTCGCCGAGATTTTGGGGGAACAAACCGGAGTAGAGACGATAAACTTACTGGATCGCAGCCCAGATACCACACCAGAAGTCAAGCGTGTCTGGCATTTATTGGAGGAAAAGCACTGGCGTGAATATGAAATGGTCCCCCTGTCTGTCACGCCAACAGAAATTACCGTTGCGTTGACAAATCCCTTCGAGACGCGCGGCAGGCAAGAACTAAGCCGCAAGGCCAATATGCGGGTCACCGCCGTATTGACCGGTCGCCGCGATATCCTCAAAGTCTTAGATGCGCAATATAGAGAGAGTAACCTTACCGTCAGCCGGACCCTTTTGCTGCGACACCGGCCCGATGATTCTGCCACCAAAACCGTGACGAGGGCGCAGAAAATTACTGGGGCCATCATACTCGCGGCCATTGTCGCATCATTGGTGATTAACCGGGATGTTGCCCTCGCGACTGTCAGCAGTTTCCTCGTGATTGCCTATGCCATTTTGGTTGGCCATCGCCTGTGGATCATCCGGCAGGGCACTCGCGACAATACTGATTTAAAGTTCGCTTCGGAAGAAGTGGCGTCGATAGACGACAGCACGGTTCCGATGTATACCATTCTGATCCCCGCGCGGGACGAGGCAAACGTGCTGGGAGTCCTCAAAGAAGCACTGTCTCGGATGGATTACCCGAAGGATCGGCTTGACGTAAAGCTGCTTTTGGAAGAGGACGATGAAGACACCATCGCCGCAGCACGGAAGGCTAACCTCCCGAGTTTCATGGAAATCGTAATCGTTCCTCCTGAGGATCCGCGCACCAAGCCCAAAGCCCTTAACTTTGGACTGCAAAGGGCACGGGGAGAATTCATCACGATTTACGACGCGGAAGATGTACCGGAACCAACGCAATTAAAAAAGGCTTTGTTGGCATTTAGGCAGGCAGACGCAAACCTAGCCTGCGTTCAGGCAAAACTTTCCTACTTCAATATCGAGCAAAATGTCTTAACCCGCTGGTTCACGTCAGAATATGGCGTATGGTTTAATCTCCTATTGCCGGCCCTTCACGCAGCTTCCCTGCCCATCCCTCTAGGGGGCACGTCTAATCATTTCCGAACCGAGATCTTGCGAAAGATTGGGGCCTGGGATCCCTACAACGTCACGGAAGATGCCGACCTAGGCATTAGACTGAACAAGGCTGGGTATCGCACCACGGTTATGGATTCATTCACTTACGAGGAAGCCAACTCGGAGTTCGTCAATTGGATTAGGCAGCGTTCTCGCTGGATCAAGGGCTACCTGCAAACTTGGCTGGTGCATATGCGCCATCCTCTGCAATTGCGTAATCAGTTGGGTCGACGAGGATTCTGGGGCTTTCAACTTGCTATTTTAGGAACCCCTCTCATGTTCATCCTCAACCCCATCTATTGGCTGATTACGTCACTATGGTTCATGACCCATTGGGGGCTCATTCCGCACCTTTTCCCCCCAGGGGTGTACTACCTGGGCATGCTTAATCTCTTAGTCGGCAACTTCGTCTTTGCTTATCTCAATGCCGTGGGATCGGCCAAAGAAGGCCACTGGAGTCTGGTTCCTTATGCGCTCATGACTCCGCTGTACTGGACGATGATGTCTCTGGCCTCATGGAAGGCGTTGCTGCAGCTCATTACGCGGCCGTCTCATTGGGAAAAGACCCAACATGGTCTGACCGACTGGACAGCCACGGGACAGTCGCAACGGTCCCGCCAATCCAACGAAGTTAGCGCTTAGGAGGTCCGAATCATGCGCAATATGAAAGGGATTCTATGGTCACTCGCGACCCTCGCCGCCATCGCCGTCGCACTGTTGGTCATGATGGGGATGTTCTGGGTGCTCGAGATCGCACCGTTGATACTGTTCGTAGGGATGGCTATTGTTTACGGCATTCTTTCGCGGTCCCCAAAATCGTCGGCGCAGTCAGCCAGCGTCAATCAAAGCAAGGATAGGAGCCGGTTCTTATGAGTGTTGCGAGCACACTGGATCAATCTTCCCACCGAATAAGCACAACCAGCCAAGCCACAAAGCCCCACGCCTCGCGCGACGGACTGTGGCTGGCCATCGTGAGCTTTTTCGTATATGCCGGTGCGGCGGTGTACTTGGTGTATGGTATGCACTACATGGCGGGTGATGCCATGTCTCGTGTTGCAAACG
>JAJZXX010000200.1 GCA_021806205.1 Bacillota bacterium
AACCACGCCACAACCTGAAGAACACTCGATGAGCAAGAGCCCGAGCAGGAAATTTTTGTCCAGCCCTTGAAATGGCCCAGAACCCATGGGCGAGGAAAACCATCAATAATCATCCGCAAAAGGTATAGCAAAGTGGCGCCTTATCGAGGAGGCACCGCACGGCCCAGGTCGACAACGGCCGTGGCGAGCCACGGCAGACGTAACCGCCTGGTCAGCCCTATCGACGCCTGAAGGCAAGGACGCGGAGCTGCAATTAAATCGGGTGTTGGCCGAACGCTATAGCACGGGACTCATCAAGTGGTACGGGCGTAAGGCAACCGAAACCGCCGAGTGGGTCGCCGCGTCTGAAACCACCGAGGTCATATTCCGACTCACCGCCGATGAGTTGGACCGACTCAACCAGGACTTACGGGCTGTACTTATGTCCTGGGCAGAGAAAACCCAGGCCCGCCCCGCCTTAGATGATACTCGTCTGGTGCAGTTCGTCGGATGGACCTATCCCTTGGACGCCTTGTCCCAATGAACACCTCGTCGGATGGGGCTGGGAAGCTCCTGCGGGGGAATGCGCCCTTTCGCCGATTTTGGATTGGGGAAACCGCGTCCCTCTTAGGCTCGAAGGTGACCGGGCTGGCCTTGCCACTGACCGCAGTATTGATTTTACACGCCACGGCAGCACAGATGGGATACCTCACCGCACTCGAATTAGTCCCTTATTTGATTCTCGCCCTGCCTGTCGGCATTTGGCTCGATCGAAAAGGACACCGGCTGCACAAAATGATGGCCGCCGATCTCGGGCGCACATTCCTTTTGCTTGTCATTCCCGTCCTCTATCTGTTCGGGGTGATAGCCTGGGCCCCATTATACCTGGTTGTGGCATTCATCGGAAGTTTAGACGTCATCTTCAGTCTCGGGTACCCTTCTCTCGTCACAGCGGTCGTACCACCCAAACACTATCTGGCAGCCAATACCCTCGTGCAAGGCAGCCGCGCCACCGTACAATTGATAGGTCCGGCCCTGGCTGGGGCTTTGATCCAACTGCTTTCAGCTCCTCTGGCCCTCGTAGCCGATGCCGTGTCTTTCGTCGCCTCATTCGTCGGTCTGAACACTATCCACCCTATAGAACCTCTTGGAACACCGATGGGGACCCACGACCTCACCAAAGGACTTCGATTCCTCTGGGAAAGCGCTCCGGTTCGAATGATGCTCTTAGGCTTATCAACCGTCAATCTGTTCAACTACATGTTCGTGGCGCTCCTGATACTCTATGTCACCCGGTCCTTGCATGTCCGCCCGGAAACCCTCGGACTCATTCTTAGCGTGGGAGCCGGCGGCACCATTCTAGGCGCGTTAACCGCGTCTCTTATCGTCCGCACCCTCGGTTCCAACATTAGCTCTCGGCACTGCCCTGTTTACTATCCCACTGATTCTCATCCCTCTCGCATCGGGGCCCCCTCTAGTCATTTTAGCCATGCTAGCCCTGGCCGAGTTGATCTCGGGCTTTGGTGTGATGGTCCTTGATGTGACCTTTGGAAGCCTGTCTTTGGCGTTGGTGCCCGACGCCATTCGAGGCCGCACAACAGGCGCTTTTAGTCTCGTGAACCATGGAATTCGACCCGTTGGGGCCCTGATCGGTGGGTGGTTGGCTGGGATCGTTGGCGTACACGGAACCCTCTGGATCGCTACCTTAGGTAGCGTCAGTGGGGTTTTCTGGTTGATGATGCCCACGGTCCGGCGACTGCAACCCGCTGTTGATGGAGTAACCGACCTCAAAATGTCCTAAAAGGCTATAGGCCAATTTAGTTTCACCTAGGGATCGTGAGCCCTGCCGTATAGCGGTCACGCACAATGTCCATGCTATTCCCCAGCAAATCCAATCCGAAACGAGGCATGAGGTTGGGAATCAAGACGCCGGGACATACGCGCACCCATAAACGGCACGCCAGCGGACACGCGTTCCAAAAAGATTTAACCGCGCCGACCTTAACCTTATTGACCATTGGTGGGGTCATGGGTTCAGGACTTTTCATGGCCAGCGGCCTGGCCATTTCCCACGCAGGGCCACTGGTCATATTGATGTACGGCTTAGGAGCCGTACTGATGTGGCTTGAAATCAATGCGCTGGGGGAGATGACCATCGCTACCCCCGCGCCCGGATCCTTTTTGGTTTATACGCGCAAGGTTCTGGGGCCCGGCTGGACATTTGTATCAGGCTGGATATTCTGGTTCTCCAGTGTTCTGACCATGTCCAGTGAAGTCACGGCCGCGGCCCTCTTTACACGGTTATGGTTCCCAGCGATACCCTTATGGGCCTGGGCGCTGGCCTATTCCGCCCTCATTGTCGGCATCAACTTTGTGAGTGTGCGGGGCTTTGGCACCATTGAGAGCATTATGGCAGGCGTCAAAACCCTGGCCGTCTTAGGATTCATTGGGCTGGGAGTCCTCATCCTATTCCATATCATGCCGACTACCCAGCCCTTGCCATCCCTCTTGCACATGCTGCCCGGACACGGCGGATTCGTTCCTCTCGGATGGTATCATGCTCTGCCTGGCATGATCCTGGTCCTGTTTGCCTACGCAGGCACCGGCGTCATCGGTCTGGCCGGCGCGGAAGCCAAAAACCCTCACAAAACACTGGGAAAAGCCATTCGCACGAGCTCCATTTTGCTCATCGTGATGTTTGTCGGTGGCATCTTTATCGTGCTCGCCTTAACACCCTGGTCCCGGCAATCGGATGCCGTGAGCCCCTTCATTGTGGCTCTACGGACCTCTACGCTACCCTATGCGTCGGCCCTCATGAACCTTGTTCTTCTCTTTGCCGTGCTCTCCACGATGAATGCGGCTTTATACTCCAACGTGCGGGTGTTGTATTCGCTAGCCCGCCAGGGCGAGGCTCCCCAGGGTCTGGGTAAGCTCAGCAAAAAGGGGCTGCCCACGCGCGCCATCTGGGCCAGCGCCGCCCTATTGGCCTTGACAATCCTATTGGCCTACGTGCTGCCAAAAAAGGCATATGCGTATTTGGTGACGGCCACGGGGTTTCAAGCCATGTTTATTTGGCTCATGGTGTTACTCACAGAACGCCTCTATCGGCCCTATCTCAAAAAGCATCTGCCGGACCAATTGACCCACAAATTGGCCGGATTCCCCTACACCACCTACTTTGTCATGGCAGTAGTCATTGCTGCCATGGCAGCCTCGCCCTTGGCCAAAGGCGAACTGGTGGGTGCCATCATTGGATTCGGAGGCATTGTGGTGGCCCTCATCGCCTGGATTACCCTGCGCCATCGCATCCGCCCTCCGGCTTCCTCGTCCTTAAAGTAATAAAAGAGAAGGCCGTTGCCCACAGAGCGGCCGATCCTTATTCTGGCCACTAGGGATTCCTAACGGGGTTGCTCCAAAGCTAGCAGGACCAAATGGGCAACCAAATCGGCAAAACTCATGCCAGCTGCCCGGGCCGCTTTGGGCAGCAGTGAATTGGGAGTCATGCCTGGAATGGTATTTGTCTCCAAAATGACGAGATCGCCACGCTCTGTCAAAAAGAGATCGGATCGCGAGAAGCCCCGGCATCCCAAGGATTCATGGGCCTTGATGGCCATCATTTGAACCGCCGCCGATTGCTCTTCGGTCAGGTCAGCCGGACAAATCTCATCAGAACCACCATCCTCATACTTGGAGGCGAAATCAAAAAATGTGCCGCGGTGAGGCACAATCTCAATCACGGGAAGCGGCCGGACACGGCCATCCAGTTCCTCGAGCACAGCGCAGGTCAGTTCCCGCCCTGAAAGTTTTTCCTCCACCAGGATATCCGCATCAAATCGACCGGCCAAAGCTAACGCGTCATGCAGTTGCGCCACATTATCAGCGATTGAAACCCCTAAGCTGGATCCCCCCAAATTGGGCTTAACCACCACCGGATAGGGGAGGTTGGCTTCGACCGCCGTGACCGCATTAGACAGGGAGGCACGAATGGCCTTCGCGGGGAGCGCCAGACCTTGGGGCACGGTCAGACCGTGATAGCGGTACAACTCCTTGGCCTTGACCTTATTCATGGCCAGCGCCGAGGCCAGGGGGCCACTGCCGGTATACGGGATGGAGAGTGTTTGCAATAGTCCCTGCAACGTGCCGTCCTCGCCGAACGGGCCATGAAACGCTAAGAACACTACATCGGCCTCAGAGAGAAGGGGAATGCCGCGGATGGTTTGCTCTTTGGGCATGGGTCGATCCGCCGCCTCGCCGGGTCTCGGAAGTGCCACGGGCGCTTGATTCGAAAGGTTCCACTGGCCCTCCCGGCTAATCATGATCGCTTGCACCTCAAACCGATCGGTGCGGCTGAGTGCTTTAAACACCTCGGCACCGCTTGCCATCGAAACGTCGTGCTCGCTCGACGGCCCTCCCATCATCACCACTACGCGCACTTTATCGGCCATAACCCCGTCTCCTATCCTGTGCGTTGACATCTCTCTTACTGTACGCAATCGACCAGCGATTTTGAAAGTGTCGTGTGACTCTATTTCGTTCGCACACCCAAAAATGTTTCGTTTGCTGATGAACTTTGGGTAAAAAACCGTCTCAGGGGAAGATTACCCTTGAGGAGGGGAATCGCATGCGTCGCGCCAAATGGATTTTGATGGTCTCCTTGTTGGCCGTCCTATTGGCCGGCATCACACTCGGCATTACGACGCCCTCTCAATATGAAGCGCGGGTGAGCCTGCGTCAAGCCGAGTATGACGGCGATCGGTTGTTTCACTCACCCACTCTGGGAAAGAATGCGTTAACCTGTGATACCTGTCATGTGGACGGTGGCCGCTTCTCTCACCGTCTCGGATCGCATCGGCTGCCCTCTTTGCTATTTGCCCAACAAGCCTTCCCCAAAGTCGATAGTACCGGTGAAGTCACGACCTTAGAGCAGCAAATCAACCAATGTTTAGTCCGCTACATGCGCGCGCGCCCACTGGCGCCCAATAACCGCAAGTTGGGTCTTTTGGATTTGTACATCCGCCACCTCTCGAGGTTTCACGAGCGATAGCCGGCGAAGTAGACTGTGCGACAACGCCAGCCACCACGTTCAAGCTCCCCTAAAACCACATCCCAGTTTGTGAAGGTATCGGCGGCGGCCCGGATCGGTTAAGACCTATTCACGAAGGGGCTTAATCGCCGATCGCTAGGCCTCCCGTTCAACTAGTTCGGCGGGCACGGACTTTGTCACCAATTCTCGGTAATAACCCGCCTGGGCCATGAGTTGTTCATGACTGCCCCATTCAATAATCCTGCCATGATCCATCACATAAATCATATCGGCATCGCGAATGGTGGATAGGCGGTGCGCGATCACCAAGGTAGTGCGACCCGCCGCGATGCGGGTCAACCCTGCTTGAAGAGCCACTTCGGTGGCGGAGTCGAGGCTGGCCGTGGCTTCATCCAAGATAAGTATTTTGGGCTCTAATGCCAACGCCCGGGAAAAAGCCAACAACTGCCGCTGCCCCAACGAAAGATTGGCACCCTTGGCGCGAATCCATGCATTGTAGCCGCCAGGCAATTCCCGGATAAAAGTATCAGCCCCAGCGGTGGTTGCCGCTTGTTCTACGGCCGCGTCCGTGATCTCCGGGCGGAACAGACGAATATTGTCTCTCACCGTCCCCGAGAATAGATTGACCTCCTGTTGAACAATAGCCATCAGGCGGTGCAGATCTTGTTGGCGGAATGACTTCAGATCAATATTGTCGACCGTAATTCGACCGTCGTTGACGTCATAAAAACGGGTCAATAGGCCCATCAGCGTGGACTTGCCGGCACCGGTTTCGCCGACAAATCCCACAAAGGATTTAGCAGGAATTGTAAAGGTCACATCCCGAATGACGGGACTCGCAGGGTCGTAGCCAAAAGTGACGTGGTCAAAGCGTATGGTGCCTACCATATCCACGGGTCCCGCGGGCGATATCTGGCGTACGACCACTGGCATTTTCGGATCCTCAATCTCCGGTTTGGTTAACAAGACACCCCCGATACGCTCGGCTGAGATCATCGAGGTTTGCAAGGTATTCCAATTTTGCGTTAAAGAATTGATCGGATTGAAAAACTGCTGGATATAGGAAATGAAGGCATATAATACTCCCACTTGAATGGTGCGATGCAGCACCGCTTCACCGCCCACCCACATCATCAATGCAATGCAGAGGTTTCCCAACGCGCTAAAGGTGCGGTTAAACCGAACGGACCACCGATATTCGTTAATATTGCCTTCGGTATAGCGTTCATTCAACTCGGTATGCTGATCAAACTGTTTTTGTTGTTGATGAAAGATCTGAGTGATCCGCATACCGCCCAGGTTTTCCGCGGTATAGCCAATAAGTCGCGAATAGCGGCTACGCGTATAGCGGTAGTTGTCGCGCAGTTTCTTTCTAAATAGCCCTGAAATGAGGACAATCACCGGAATCACCACAAAACTCACCAGGGCAATTTTCCAGTCCAACAACATCATCGCCCCCATAACAAACAAGACGGTCGCACCGTCTTGGATGAGACTCAGTAAGAAACTGGTGAAAAACTGACTCACCTGGTTCGTGTCACTAGAAACATTCGTAATGAGGCGACCGGTTTCATGGGTATCAAAAAATCGCACGGACAAGGACTCAATATGCTTAAAGAGATCATTGCGGATGTTCCGGACGATCCGCTGACCAATCCACTGCAGCTTGCGGTTTTGCGTAAAGTTAGAAAAGAGGCCCACAATGGTAATCCCGAGATAGACCAACCCAATCGTCAAGATGGCTCGAAACTGCGGATGGCGGACAATGAGATCTTGGTCAATCACAATCTTGACCAGCCAGGGCTGCACCACTTGGGTGCCGATATAGACCAATACTAATCCGACCACCACCAAAAATTCCCCAAGAAAGGGCCGGGCGTATCCCACCAGGTGGCGCATGGCCGTCGCACTGTCGCTCATCCGGGCTTCGCGTTGTTCGTCCCACTCCTCCGCACTAGGCATGGGCCGGCTCACCTCCCGTCTGAATCCGGTACAAGTCGGCATAAAAGCCCGGCGTTTTGATCAGATCCTGGTGCACCCCACTTTGAATAATGCGGCCCCGATCCAACACAATAATCCAATCGGCATCGCGTAAGGCTGACAATCGATGAGCCGCAATCATGGTGGTTTTCTCTCCACGGACCTGACGTAAGACCTGAAGGATTTCACTCTCAGTCCGAGCGTCCACGGCAGAAAGACTGTCATCCAACATTAAGATTTTCGCGTTGCTTTTAATCAGTGCCCGGGCAATCGCCGTGCGTTGCCGCTGCCCCCCAGACAGCATGATACCGCGCTCACCAATTTCTGTATTGATGCCGCTAGGCATCGACTCAATCGTGTCCCAAATTTTGGATTGTAGAGCTGCTGCTTTAACAGCTTCCAGAACAACAGTGGGATTTGCGAACGCAATATTGTGGCCAATGGTCGTGGAAAACAGGAATCCATCTTGCGGCACATAGGCCACCAGTTGACGGAGATCGGAAAGGCGCATGTCCCGGATGTCTACCCCATCAAACAGAATCGATGCGGGTGGAGGGTCATAATCGCGCAGGATGAGATTTAAGAGAGTGGTTTTACCCGACCCCGTCTTTCCCACGATCCCGAGGGTCGTCCCTTCACGGACATTGAATGACACATCGGACAGCGCAGGCCGCGTAGCATTGGGATAAAAAAAATTGAGGTGAGAAACGGTAAGCCTGCCACTCCACTGTTCGCGGTTAATGGGGTTGAGCGCTTCCTGAATGTCTGGCTTTTCCTGAAGCAAGACCTGGAGCCGGACAATGGACGCTGAAGCATTTTGGAAAAGATTAATGACAATGCCAAATTGCATCAAGGGCTGAACCAGCATGCTCAAGTACACCGTAAAAGCCACAAAGGATCCCAATGATATCCGGCCGTGAATAACCAGCCACCCACCATAGACGAGTCCAACCGTGAATCCAATGCCGCTCAAAAGGGGCACTAGTGCCTGAAACACGGTATTAAGCCGTACTAATCGCATCTGCCGGTCCACAATCGTCTGAGTCTTTTCCGTAAATCGCTTGACCTCAACCGCTTCATTGGAAGCCGCCTTAATCAGGCGAATGGCTTGAAAACTTTCTTCGGCAGACTCCGACATGTCCGATAGGCCCTCTTGCACTAACCGCGAACGGGTCCGCACCTCGGGACGAATAATGGCAATCACAATAGGAATGAACACTAAGGGGACCAAGCTAAATAACGTGAGTCTCAAGTTAATCGTCCGAATCGTCATGTACAAGGTCGCTAAAAACAGAAAAACCGCCTGACTAATTTGGTTGAGCCCCATGGATAGAGCTTGCCGAACCGCCGTGACATCGTTCAGCGAATGATTGAGCAAGTCGCCAACACTATGTTGTTGAAAGTAACGGGCACTAAGCGTCTCCCAGTGGGAAAATAGCGTTTGGCGCATTTCAAATTCCCAGGTTCGACCGAGTCGCCCCACCTGGGTTTGACCCAATCCAAAAGCCACCACATAGCCAGCCGCAACCACAGCCAGGTCCAATGCGAAACCCAAAATGACATGCGGGGTCGTACCGCCTACTTTGAGCCGATTGATAAAATTACCGAGGATATGGGGTATCCGCACTTGAAAGAACTGCGCTGCCCCAATAGCCACGATGCCCGCTAAATAACTCCATTTGCGTTTTACGATAAATGTTCGCATCATTTGTGTCGGACTCAATATATCACCTCATACAGGACGACCGGATTGACCCGGTCGTCAGAAGACACTGTCCCTTTATTTTATCATAAAGTTTAAGAAGCTTAATCACTTTGGATAGAAGCAAACAGGGGTTTCTGATCACAAGGAGACTGGCCGGGATCTGGAACCAAGGGATATCTTGCACGGCAGGAACCTTTCCGCTTTAGCGATAGGCGGCGGCCCGCCGCTCCAGCACGGCCCCCATCCGCCCAATCACTAAGCTCAGAATCAGATAGATGAGCGCCGCCATCAAATACAGAATGCCCGGCTGCGACGTCGTGTCCGCCC
>JAJZXX010000102.1 GCA_021806205.1 Bacillota bacterium
TGGGCATAGCGTCTGCTAGGGCATCCAGGAACGCTATAACGTCGCTTTATGGGTCTCGGACAGTCCAAAAGGCTGCAAATCGCTTCATTTTAAGGAGACATTTCGATACCAATTTACCGGGTTTACCGAATATGTACGAAACTTTTTTGATCTTCCCCTCAAAGTGGCTCCACATGCTATGTTACAAAACGACACTCGGATAACGCGTTGGCCGCAGCGGCGCCGCCAGATTGAGGTGATGGTTGTGCGAAGAGTGGAGCTTAATCGGCGACAGGCAGAAATTCTAGACTGGATTCAAACCCATGGTGAGGCGAAGATTTCGGAGTTGCGCGACATGTTCGCGGTTGCCGAGATGACAATTCGCCGAGACCTAGATAAACTGAAGCGCTCGGGGCTGGTGCGAAGAACGTTCGGAGGAGCCATACCGGTTCCGCAAGATGTGTCATTAATGGAAAGACACACGGTGATGCATGAACAGAAGATGGAAATAGGGAAGGTTGCTGCTGAACTGATCCGGCCCGAGCAATCGATTTTTGTGGACGCTGGCACCACTACGGCCGAGATGGCCCGCAACCTCAAATCGGAAAGCCAAATAACGGTGGTGACCAATGCCTTAAATGTGGCCTCGATATTGATTGAGCGGCAAATCCACACGATCATGGTCGGCGGAATGCTCATGGAAAAAACGATGTCTTTGGTTGGTCCGATCGCCATCGAAGCGCTTCAAAAAATGGCATTTGACCAAGTTTTTCTGGGTTCCACTGGACTAACTATCGATCATGGATTCAGCAACTCTAATGTCTTGGAAGCCGAAGTCAAGAAGACCGCATTGCGTCACAGTAGCGTTGTCAATATTGTTTTGGACCACAGTAAATTTGGCGTTAAGCAGTTGGTCTCTTTTGCAACGCTTGCGGATGTAAATCGTATCATCACCGACCAGGTACCTCCCCAAGACCTTCACGGGCGGCAGACAAGGCTAAGGTTGAGATTATAACATGATTGTGCCCTGCTACGGTATCGTCATGAACCGCTCAAGCCCTGGGTGGGCCGGGTCGAGACCGCAAACGCGGCCGCAGATCGATCAGGGATCGAAACGCGGCCGCATTAAGCAAAGCCCGGGACGGCACGACCTGTCGGTGCGGGCTGGCAGCCAGTTATTCCAATAAGTTTCCAATGAAGACCGTCGACGGAAGATTCCGGTCCGACGGCCAGGGGATCCGTACCGGAAGATGAGGCCAAACATCAAAAAAGTTGTCGCCGACGGCATTCCCCTCTAGGTCGATGGCCACGTTCCAAGCATACGCGGAGCTGGAAAATACCAGCATCTCGCGGTCGCGCTTCATCTGCACTTTCGCCGGCCGCCAGTGCATCTCTCGAAAGCGAAAACGAAACATACGATTTTGTGCCACGACTTGCGGTCCCTGCCACAGCACCGCATAGGCCACAGTTTCGGCAAAGCCCGCCGCCTCCCACTCGGCCAACGGCAAGGCGGCCAATTCTGCGGAAACGTTAGCGGCTATCGCCACCGCTTGTCGGGTGGACGTGACCACCGTGCCATCCAGGCCAACCAGGCCAAATTCCAATTCTCCTTGCCACGGAGTTCGCCGATCATTGATGCCAAAAGCTCGCACCGCGCCCCGCTCTTCGGCCACCACCACCGTCACCGGTGAAAAGGCCCGCCTGACGGGATAAAAAGAAGGGGTGCGCCTCAGACCGTAGTCCACCACCGTCCAGCTGCGGGTCGCCGGCCAGCAATCATTGTACATCCAAAAAATGGCCGAACTGGTGGCAAACTTTCTCCGTCGAAAGTTGTGAATGTACTCGCGAAGCCCTTCGCCCTGAACCAGGCCACCCCAATAGACATATTCGGCAAGGCTCAGTCGGCCCGGATCCTTGCCTACCCATTCTTGCACCAAACGATCGATAGCTGAGGTGGAAAACGAATCCTCCACACTATTGTCGTGGATTTCCCAGGCAAAGCTGTGCAGGTGGCGTTGGCCCTCGGGGAGGCACGCCTGCAGGGTCGGCAACGAAGTCGGACCGAGGATGCCGCCTTCGTTCGGAAAGCTCGGGGTCATGTCACGGTATTGATAAAAATCGATGTTTTCGAAGCCGACGCTCCAAGGATGCTGATCACCGACGCGGTCTGCGTTAGGATGCACGGTGTCGGAGGAGTACGGGCTCGACGGTTGGTAATAGCGGGTGGAGTCTTCTTCCTTCAACAGGCGAGGCAGTGTTTGATGAAACCAGGCGTGATCGGGACGGATAACCCCTTCCGTCTGATCCCAGGTCAGCCATTCAATCTCGTTGTTGCCGCACCAAGCGATCAGGCTCGGATGATGCGCCAGCCGGCGGATCTGATGACGTGCCTCGGCCTGAATGTCCTGAACAAACTCGGCGTCGTGGGTGGGATAGGCTGCGCAGGCAAAGGCAAACTCCTGCCACACCAAGATGCCGTACGCATCGCAAAGCTCATAAAATGCGTCGCGTTCATAAAGCCCTCCGCCCCAAACCCGAAGGAAATTCATATTGAGCTCCCGCGCCCGTTCGATAAGCGTACGGTAGCGGTCGAAGTCCACCCGTGCTGGAATGATATCCGCCGGCACCCAGTTGGCCCCTTTGGCGAACACGCGCTCTCCATTCACGACAAAGATAAAGCCCTGGCTCTCGTCCTCACCAACGGCTTTTTCGACCACCACGTGGCGAAAGCCAATCCTTCGCGACCGCTGGATCAGGGGTTCGCCGTCGACTTCCAGCCGGGCCGTCACCGTGTACAAGGTCTGCGGACCCAAATCGCAAGGCCACCAGCGCTCAGGTCTGGAGATGGTCATCTCGCCCTCAAGTCGATTGCTTCCAGGACGAATAACCACATCGCTAGACGCTTCTTCTCCCGTTTCCTCCATCCCTAGAATCAACCGGCTGGCCACTTCTGCCGCGTCGAGCCCCTCGACCTCCCAGCTCGCCAGCAACCGACCTTGTTCCCCGTCGGAGGAAAGTTCGGAGCGAAGCGCCAATGAACCCGGCTTCGCCTTATCTCCCCAAATGAGCTCCACGCTTTGACCGATCCCTACATTAAGAAGGCGTGGAGCCCAGTCCCAGCCAAACGAAAATTGCGGCTTTCTGAGCCACATTCGCTTATACAGGCGGCCGTCTTCCGAACCGCGGTAGTAACCGGCAACCGGCTTTTCCGCCACTGCATAAAGACCGCTTTCCAACTCGACGGCCAGGACATTCTCTCCCGACCGAAGCACTCCCGTAATCTCCACCTCGCAAGGATAAAACGCATTGGCATGCGTACCCACGCACTTTCCATTGAGAAAAATGCGGGCGCTGAGATCGAGCTCGTGAAACCGGAGCCATGCTCTTCCGGAGAGTGCCGCTTGGGGCGGTACCACGATGCGCCGGTACGTCCAAAAGGCCTCTTCAATCCACCTCGCCCCCAAGATGTTCATTCCCTGGGTAGGCTCAGCCAACAGCCCCGCCCTAACCAGATCCCAATGCACTTCCCCCGGCACATGAGCGGGTATCCATTTTCGGCCGTCCGTCTCGGAAAGCGGGTGAAACCTAAGCCCGCCCCGTTGTCCGTCGGCCCAGCGGAGCAGCCAGTCGCCGTCCAAACTCATCGAACCATACATTGTGCCGTCCCCCTTATGGCCTGCCGTTTCCCCTCATCAACCATGGTCCTACTTGATGGCGCCTGCGCTTAAGCCGCGCACAAAATACCGTTGAAGGAGCAAAAATCCAACCACTACCGGAACACTCACGGTAAGGGAAGCCGCCATCAGCTGATTCTAATAGATGACCAGCCCCTTGTCGCTATCATACAGTTGCAGCCCGATCGGCAGGGTGCGGGTGGCGCTGTCCGTCAAGACCGAGGCAAATAAAACCTCGCCCCATGCGGTCATGAATGTAAACACCCCCACCGCCATCACGCTCGGTATGGCCACCCTCAGCGTCGTCACCATAAAAGCGTGCAATTTGCCTGCGCCGTCGACCATCGCCGCTTCTCCAATATCCTGCGGAATGGCTGCCAAGTAGCCGGTCAGCATCCAAATCGAAAACGGCAGGGCAAAGGTCAAATAGGTAATAATCAAACCGAAGTAGGTGCCATCCATGGGAATGCCGAGCGCATTTTGCAAGCTGACGTAAATGACAAACAACGGCAGCAAAAACAGCACTCCAGGAAAAGCCTGGGTCGCCAGAACGACCCGTAAAAACAGGGAACCTCCCGCAACCCGGTGGCGGGTTAGCGCATAGGCCGCCAAAATGGCAATAGGTAAAGAGACCAAGGCAGAAATACTGGAGACCAAGACGCTGTTTTGCAGATAGTGAAACAGCCGTTTTCCACATGGCCACATAGGCATGCCAACTCAGCACTCGGGGAATCCAGCGGAATGTTGCCCCGCTTCCGAAGCTGTCGACAAGGAAATGGTCATCAGGGTCCACAGGGGGTAGAGGGTAAACAAGGTCAAGAATCCGAGCACCACCGCCCGGACGACCCGAAAGGATATAGATTTCAGACATTGGGTACCTCCCCCACGTTCATGTGCAAGAGACGGATGTACAAAAAGGTGGCAACCACCAGAACGGCAATCATAACCACGGACATCGCAGCCCCCAGACCAAAGTTCAAATCTACGAAGGAATTGATGTAGATTTGCAGGGAGATGAGATTCGCCGCCGAAGGCGGCGCCGTGTTGAACATGACGAGGGGGGTGGTAAAATCATTAAATGTCCAAAGTCCGGTGATCAAAACCAAGAGTTGGCTCACGCTGCGGATGGCGGGCAAGGTGATGTGTCGAAATTCCCGCCAGCGCGTGGCTCCGTCAACACGAGCGGCCTCGTAAATCTCCGGTGCCACTCCCTGTAGACTGTCAAACGTCAATTAATTCACCCGCGCGTGCGTCAAACAATTCACCCACTTGGAATCCTCAGCTACATCCATCATATTAGCCTTGACTCGATTGTCAAGATGGTCTTTTCGGACGATTGAAGATACCCCGGGGAACATAGGGCAAGGAGCCCGCGTTCGAGCCACAAGGGAGTGGCACGGCCCTTACGTTTGACGCCGAAGTTGTTGGTTCGATAGATGACCGAAACATGGGTGTGGAGTTCCCCCAGAAGGGTATTTTTCGAGGGAGCTGAGTAGTTACTTTGGAGGTATTATTAATCTCAAAAGATTACGGAATCAGCTGTCCAGTACAGAGAAGTATTTGACTCCAGTCAGGAGACGCCCATGCCCCAAGTTCGGGGCACCCCCATGAATGAAAAATGGGGCTGGACGCGCTATGCTAGAGGCGACCTCCGACCGAGATCATATTCTCTCTGATGCGGTGGTATGCCCGCGACCGCCGAGGTCCGGTAGCCGGGACGAAAGGCCCGCAGTTCGCTCGCGACTCCAGATCCATATGGATATTGCCCGATAAACACTTCAAGGTCTACCATTGAAGATTTCGCCACCGCTTCCAACGAACTGATTCGACCAACGATAGAAATGCTTCTCTCGACGCATCCGCGGCGTGCGGTCGTATCGACTCCGCTGTTGGGCCGGTTCCCAGAAGGCTTGCACCCGACCACGGAGCTCTCGCTGAATCGCCGCGTGGCCCATGCTGCCCGCCAGAGAGTGAGTTTCACCCGGATCGTCCAGCAGCTGGTATAGCTCCTCACTTCCATCCAGGTAATAGTTGTATTTCCATGGACCGGTGCGGATCATGCATCCAGCATATTCCGGTTGTTTCAGCACCACACTTTCGGAAAAGATGGCGTCGCGACCAATCGGTAGACCAACCAGACCGGGAGTCAAATCCACCCCGTCCAGCCCGTCCGGCACGGGAGTGTCGGTCCATTGGCATACCGTGGGGAACAGGTCGATGTGGCCCACCGGATCGGCCACGCGCAGTTCCTGCGGGATTCCGGGGCCTGCCATCATCAGCGGCACCCGGCTGGAACTCTCAAAGAACACGGTTTTCTGCCATAGTCCATGTGCTCCCAGCATGTCGCCGTGATCCGTGGTATAGATAATCAGGGTGCGCCCGGCCAGCCCCAGGTACCGGATCATTTCCAGCAGGCGTCCAACCGCGTCGTCTACCCAGGACACGCATCCGTAGTAGGCCGCCAAGGTCCGCGCGTGATCCGCCTCGGAATGCCCGTTGCCGTCGAAGCGATGGGGTGCTCGCGATGCCGCCGCCTGGACAAACGGGACAGCGCGGACCAATTCCTCGTCATCGAAGGCGGGCAGCGCCACGCGGTCGACGTACGGATCAAAGTAGCGTGCCGGTGGATTCCAGGGGAAGTGCGGTTTATCGAACTGCACTGACAGGAAAAACGGTTGATTCGGCGCTCGGTCGACATGGTACAGAAGCCATTTAGCCGCCTCGGCGACACAAATCTCGGTTTGGGTTAGAGCCAGGGGAATCCTCGACGGTCCCGATTGACCAATGAGATCGCCCAGCCCGGATTCCCCTTTGCTCAAAGTCCACGCCGGATCCGGTTGATGCGCCTGGCCCCATAGATCCCCATAAGGGCGCTGCTGGTAACCGTGATATTGTTCCCCGTTAAAATGGGCTTTTCCGATCAAACATGTCCGATATCCGTGCTCACCGAGCCAACGCGGCAATGTCGATGAATTGGCTTCCAAGATGTGTTGATTGTCGTACACTCCGTGATTTCGGCAGTATTGTCCGGTGATCAAGCTCGTCCGACTCGGGACGCATAGGGGGCCCTGACAGTAGGCATTGTCGAATACCGCTCCCTCGGCTGCCAGCTGATCCAGATGCGGAGTCGCAATCTGATCATTCCCGTAGCAACCCAATGCACCGACGCTATGTTGGTCGGACAAGATTAGGAGCACGTTCATTGGAGTATCAGCCATCATGGTTCGCCTCCCTTGAGTTTCGTTGATCGCAGTGCTATGCGCAGGCTGCCGGTTCCGCACCACCGACCTTGGCCACTACGACCGCCGGCCGGTCAGTAACCGATGTCAGTTCGCTGCGTGCTCGGATCGACCGTCCGATTTTCATCGCCGGGTACTTGACGATTTCTATGGCTGCATCGCCGTGACAGGAAGGTTCTCCCGCGACAGCATGCATGTCACATTCTTCGGCGTCGGCTCATTTCCTGTGCATCCACGCCCCGGACGTATGCGGTCGGGGTATCTTGCTTAGGCTGGTAATCCCACGCCAAACGCTGCCCGCATTGCAGCGCTCGATGCAACAGCAAGCGTGCTTGCTGGCTATCGATAATCCGTTGCCGTTCACGTTCAGCATCCCAACTGTTCAGCAAGTGTTGTCGGCATTGCTCAAGCGCCTTCTTCACCGTCGGGTCCAAGGCGCGATTAACCAATTCCGGGGGATCATCATCGAGATTAAACAATTGCTCGGGCTGCTGTCGCACATAAACATACTTCCACGGCCCCATCCGAAGCATTCGGCAAGGTTGTTCCACGCCTTCTCCCAGGTATTCCGCAATCACTGGTCGTTCCGCCCGGGACAGCAGGGACCGACCAGCCATTTCGTCCGTCGCTGACAGATTTGCCAGGTCTAAGATGGTCGGATAGAGATCGAGTAAGCTCACATTCCTATCCACCCGCTCAGAGCTCAACCCGGGCGCATTGACGATCAGCGGAACCCTGGCGGATGGTTCGTAAAAGGTCCGTTTAAACCACATCCCGCGTTCTCCCAACATTTCTCCATGGTCGGCGGTAAACAGGATCACCGTCTCTTTCCGCAATCCAGTTTGCTCCAGCGTTTGCACAATCTCGCCCACCTTGTCGTCGACATAGCTGACCATCCCGTAATATGCGTGACGAGCTTTGATCACTTGATCCGCTCCAAGAGGATACCGATCCGCTTCGTGATGATATTGAATCCAGCGGTCATAGGGATGCAGTTCCTCCCAGGAGCGCATGGCGATGCTTGGCAACCCAATGTCGTCATCCCGGTAGCGGTTCCAGTATGGTTCCGCAACGTAAAACGGATCGTGGGGATGGGTATAGGAGATCATCAGAAAAAACGGTTGAGCAGTTCGCATTCTTGCCTGATCATAGAGAAATTGCACGGCCTGGTACTGGACCGCTTCATCATAATCGATCTGCAGACTTCGCCGGCATGTCCCGGAATTCAGAATCTCGCGTACTGAGGAGCCTGGATTTCTGGACACTCCCTGCTCCCAACTAACTGGAGTCCAGTCAAATCCTGCCGGATAGATATCGGTGGTCAGGCGTTGTTCGAATCCGTGAAGTTGGTCAGGTCCTACGTAATGGAGTTTTCCGGACGCTACACAGCGATATCCTGCTCGGCGCAACTCATGGACAAAGGTAGGCACCGACGCCGGAAACTCGGCACCATTATCGTAGACGCCGATGACACTTGGCAATTTCCCTGCCATCATAGCCGCCCGTGACGGAGCACAGACCGGACTTGGACAATAACATTTGTCGAATACGATACCGGTTTTGCCCAACTCGTCGATCTGCGGTGACAACACCACCGGGTTCCCGTAAATCCCCAACGCGTTCACTGTCAATTGATCGGCCATGATAAGAACAATACTCGGACCCCGCTTATTCACCCATCACCCTCCTCACCTTCGAAATCGCTTGACAAAGAAGCCAACACATGGTCTGCTCATCCTGGCTGGCTTAATCGTGTCCCCTCTTTCCGCATTCGACCCAACGCGGCATCTGGCCCTGCATCGCACGAAAGTAGGCAACCTTGGAAGAAAACACCTATTCCCTTCCATAAATTTACGATTCACCCGAGTACCTGCGCGGATTTACCCGTCGTAAGGCGCATATTCCGCCGTCCCGGGGCTATGCCCGCTTCATCGCCTCCTCAAGTCGCGGGAACCATCAGTGAATTTCCAGGCGAAAGGTCCGAATTTCAAACGGTCCCAACTCCATGCTGAGCGGTCCCGACTGCCGTGGGCCCGTCGGCCGTTCCCGCAGATCCACCGCCTGCCAGGCCACCAAGTCACGATCGCTCC
>JAJZXX010000035.1 GCA_021806205.1 Bacillota bacterium
CCGCAGGGCGGGCATCCACTATGGGGCCAATGTTTGCGACTTGGGCGCATTGAGCGCCTTCGTCACAGGTGTTACTGACCCCCATAGCTAAAGCTAGGGGTCCGCCGTAAGCAACACCATATGATCGGCGGGGATCCAGACGTGCCGGGATCGAGTTACTCAATGTCTCGTCCTCACTGCGGGGAAACTCACGGGATAGCCAACCATTCTACTATTTGAGAAAGAGCCTCGAAGGCAGCAATAATTCTTCTTTCGCCAACCAATTAGATAAGCTGAATGCTGTGTTGACATAGGAATCGTCTTGCAAAACCGTGGCGATTCTTTAACTTTTAGTGGCCTTTACCGTAATAGCCTGTTTTCCCAACTGCCGCCACGATTGAATAAAAGGTCCCTCAGGCACTTTCTCGGCGGCTTCGCCGTTTAAGGGATTATTGACGTAGAGCGTCCCCGGCCCATATCCCACAATTAAAACCGCATGCTCCAAGGGAGTCGCTGTCACCGGACCCTCGGGGCTTTGCCAGGTGACCCAGTCGTTGGTTGGTTGAAAGGTTGTCGTAGTCCAAGCCTCCACGGGAATCCCTTGAGCCACGTGATGAAGAAGTGTGGAGAAAGAATCACCGGTTAGATCTTCTGCCCGGCCCGGCAAGAGCTGGTTGAGGAAATGAAACATGGGCCCGTGATAGATGCCATAACCTTCGCCCGATTGATACACACTGCCCACAAACCCTACATTGGGATTGCCCCAATATTTCACATGATGCACGACCTGACCATTGGCATTGGTCGTCGAGGTCAGCACCAAACGGGTGGGGTCTTTAGGCATTTCCTGAGCCAAGGTCATTTTGTTCATCGGATGTCCAACCGCCGTCATCAACATCGTGAGACTCGTGACTTCACAACCATTGGGCAACTGCGGATATTGGTCTAAAGGTGGTACATGAATTAGGTAATGAGTGGGGAATGCCGATGCCTTATTGACAGAGTGGGGATCCACGTGATGATGATGCTGTGGGTGACGCTGCGGCAGACCAGTAGCTTCACTCACCGGCTGATGGCCGAAAACATAACTGGTCGCCAGATATCCCCCTGCCAAAAGAGCTAAAGGCACAAACCACCCAAGGCGAAACCGGCGACGATGATGCCGAGCCATTTTAATCGCCTCCTTGAGTTCCCCCGAACATCCCCGATGAACACTTGGCCGTGTCCAAAAACTCCTGATGCCACAACGCGAATATCATCAACGTCCAAATTTTGCGATCTTGATTAAATATGGTCCCCTTGGGGGCACTCAATAACGATTGTACCGCACTGGACTCAAAATAGGGAGCCCGGTGAGGATTTAAGATCTCCCGTACAAAGTCGTAGAAATAGCCATGCGGTTGAAGCCAATGGCGAATAGGGATGGGAAAGCCGAGTTTTGGCCGATTCGCCAATGTCGATGGCAATTCGCCCCGCAGGGCTTCCCTGAGTGCCAACTTGGTAGTGCCCTGCCCCACCTTGAATTGTGGCGGGATGGTGCGAGCCAATTCGAATACGGCAACATCCAAGAATGGCACGCGCAGTTCCAGTGAATGCGCCATCGACATCTTATCGGCTTTCATCAAAATATCTCCGGGTAGCCAGGTGTAGCCATCGATGGTCTGCATTTGAGAAACCGGATCGAGGTGATGGGATGCCGCATACCAGGGCTCGGTGACAGTCCAATACGGCTTCCCGTCCCCTATCCACGGTACCAACTTAACTTTTTCCTCTTCACTAAAGATCTTGGCATTGCCCATGTATCGCTTTTGCAATGTCTGGCTTCCCCGTATAACGAAACCTCGTCCCTTCATTTGTGGAGGGAGCGTAGCTGCCATCTGTCCTAAGACGTGTCGGGCCTTTGGAGGGACATAGTCAAAAATTTTTAAGGCATGTGGTTCGGCATAAATTGGATAGCCGGCAAACAGCTCGTCGGCCCCCTCGCCGGACAGCACCACCGTCACGTGCCGCCGCGCTTCGCGGGCTAAAAAGTATAGGGCTGGAGCGCTGGGGTCCGCCAAGGGATCTTCTTGAGAGGCAACAATAGTCGGCAGCATATCGCGATATTCCTGGGCCGTGACTGTGACTTCGTGGTGGCGTGTGCCCAGGACATGCGCTGTTTCACGTGCCTGCAGCAACTCATTCACTTCGCCATGGTCTTCGCCAAAACCAATGCTAAAAGTATCGACTTCTTCTTTTTGTCGAAGAAAGGCGACGATGGCGCTAGAATCGATTCCGCTCGATAGGTAGGCCCCCCGCGGTACATCGCTCATCATGTGGCGGCGCACGGAATCTTTTAAGACGTCATGGATTGCGTCAGCCAAGTTCGGCAACGTCCAGGATAGATCCGGGTCGTAACCCATCTTCCAGTAGTGTGTAAGCTCTACACGGCCGCGGCGGTACATCAAATAATGAGCCGGCGGCACTTTGCATACCCCCGCAAACATGGTGTGGGGGTCCGGCACATATTGAAAGGAGAGGTAATGCCACAATGACGTGTCATTGATGTGGGGCGTCATGACGGACGCCGCGAATAAACTTTGAATGTCGGACGCGAAAAAAAGTCCGTCGGACTTCCTGGTGTAATACAAGGGTTTGATACCAAAATGATCACGAACCAGATAAAGACTCTCAGTTTTTCGGTCAATCAGCGCCAGCGCAAACATCCCTCTGAGTTGGTGCGTCAAGGCCTCGATACCACCCTCCTCATACAGATGGGGGACCACTTCCGCATCCGACTTGGAATGAAAAACGTGCCCCTTGGCTATGAGAGAGGCACGAAGCCCCTTATAATTATAGATCTCCCCATTGACGACGGCGTGAACCGACCCGTCTTCACACGACATCGGTTGATGCCCGCCCGCTTGGTCCAAAATGGCGAGCCGACGAAACCCTAGGCCCATCGTGTTCAAAAATAAAGTGCCGCGATCATCCGGCCCACGATGGACCATACTATCAACCATCCGGTCGAGTTGGTCTTTGCTAAATCGCGATTGCTTCGATGCAAATCCGCACACGCCACACATGGGTTCAACCACTCCTCCTCGTGTAAGACGAATCAAAAGCCTTAACATTACGTCTTAAATGCTCGGCCGTGGTGCACCACGCATCCTACGTTTCCACATGTCAAGGCCGGTCAACCCTCATGCATAACGATGACTCTCGAAAATGTGGACATCTCAGTATGGCCCCCGACACTTGAGCAGTCCGGTATAATAGTGGCCAGAAGACTCGAAAAGGAGGCCGTCATTGTGCCGGTATGGGCAGATCAACCCTGGATAGCCATTGATACCGAGAGCCCCTGGCAAACGATTTTGACTTATTTAGGCTTTGATATCAATCCTGATCGAGGATCGTGGCAAATGCGCGGGGGCAATCCCCAGGAAGCACCACTCTTGGATTGGAGCGCCATCGATGCGCACAGTCTGGAGACCGTGCGACAAGCTACACAAAAAGCCAACCAGGCCATTGTTTTTCAAATCGGCGACCAAGAAATCCGCTATTTGCCTCAAGCTTCTTCAAAGAGCGTGCGATCGCGACTCCGACGCTACTGGACCCTGGCGGTAGGCGTCTTAGTCAAGTTTAAACTGGTCCTAGTGTTTTTATCGATATTTGTCAGCCTCTTCGTCTATGGACTTGCCTTTGGGTGGGCTTTTGGAGCTGGCCTAATTGCGCTCATTGCCATCCATGAATCCGGCCACGTCGTGGCCAATCGCATCAAAGGGATACCCGCCAGCCTTCCCATTTTCATCCCTCTCTTGGGCGCCTTCATTCAGTTAAAGCGATTTCCGCAAACTGCTTCCGACGAAGCCTTTATCGGCATTATGGGTCCCCTCTTTGGGCTAGGCGCTACATTATTGGCCTTGTTGCTCGCTGTCCAGACCCACATTCTATTCTTTTGGGCCGTAGCGGAAATGGGCTTTTTGCTTCACGTATTCAATCTGATGCCCGTCCTGCCACTGGACGGTGGTCGTACCGTGGGATTTTGGCGGTGGAAAGCCTGGATCCCCGGAATGATTGGAGCCTTAGTGGTTTTGTTTTACAATCCCGTGACCAATCGATTTACATTGGACCCACTGACCATTTTCATTGTGGCCATCATCTTCGTGTCACTCATGCGCGAACCGCGCATGCATACCCGCGCTTACGTGGATATCCCCACCAAAAGCCGTTGGAGCTACACCGTGCTCTGGCTGTTCACCTTCATAGTCAGCATCGTGGGATATTGGGGTGTCGGTCAAATCCATCCCCTGTAGCACTGGCGGTGTACTCTTGACTCCCAGTGACGCAGGGGAGTTGCGATTGCTAAAACCGATGCCGGATCGTGTCTTTCCACGATTATTCGACAGATCTAGACATCGGCGATCCAATCGCTCACGGCCATAACCCGAGCCTGGCGCGCAAACACTTTATCCATTAACACGCGAGGCAGCTCGGGATCGGCATCGATACAGGCATCCGATAAAACCGTCAACTCACAGTCTAGGTCGGCGGCTTGGCGAAGAGTCCCGAGTACCACGCCGCTAGTGGCTATTCCCGTTAGCACTAGGTGGCGAACCTCCATAGACCGCAGGATGAGTTCCAGGCCACTAACGGCAAACGCACTCACCCGCCTTTTAATCACGACCACTTCATCGCCAGGAGGCTTCACGCCGTCCCAGACTTGTGTCGAGTCATCCGTTTCGATCATTGCAGAGCGAGCCACCATGGCAGAAAATGCCTGATTATGACGACTGGCGTCCGGATATCCGGGGCGAAGTGCAACCCGCACAAATATAACCGACACACCGACACACCGACACACCGACACACCGACATTCCGCGCTTTCGCTACAGCCTCTTGGAGCGGTGTTAAGGCGGTGGGGGCGTATACGCTTTTACGATACCGTTTTGCACATCCATTACTAACAGGGTTTGCTTACCCGTGAACACCCACACTCCCTTTGTCCCAGTGGCAGTTAACCCCTTTGGGTCTCAATACGGTAGTATATACCATCAAGGAGGCGCCATAATGGAGAATAAGACCGAGCGGCTAAAGCTCTTAACGAGCCTACAGTACCAAGTGACCCAGTTGAACGCTACGGAGATACCGTTTCAAAACGCTTATTGGAATAACCATCAAGAGGGACTGTACGTCGACATCGTCTCAGGAGAACCCCTTTTTTCTTCGCGCGACCAATATGACGCCGGTTGCGGGTGGCCCAGTTTTACCAAGCCTCTGGACTCGGCCCAGCTCGTGGAAAAAATCGATCGCTGTCACGGCATGCAACGCACCGAAGTCCGTAGCCACCAAGCGGATTCGCATCTCGGGCACTTGTTTGACGATGGGCCCGTCCAAACAGGCGGCTTACGCTATTGCATTAATTCGGCGGCCTTGCGGTTCGTTGCCAAAGAGGATCTGGCGAAAGAAGGTTATGCCGAGTATCTTGATCTCTTTGAGTAAAAATTCTTCAGTGTCCCTGAGTACCTTATAGCGATTTTGATGATGAATGATTCGTTGTTTTTGTACTCGCCATGCATTGCTCGAACGCCTCCAAGGTATGATTAATCGCTGTGGCATCATGGGCCAACGATACGGAAAACCGATTGTATGGCTTGGAAAACACCCCGTGTTGCATGAGTAGAAAATCAAGCTTGCCCCGCAAATTTCGGTGTCGAGGTGAGTTCTCTGCGACAACCGGATCAAGCGGTTCTTCGTCAGACCCATCTGGTGCGGCTGGAAAAACGAGGTTGAAAATTGATCCCGCGCCAACCGTTTTTACAGGCAAGCCTTGAGCTTCGCTGATAGCTTGAAGACGGCGGCGCAGGTTTTCGGCGGTGTTCAGAAGACGTGTATAATTACCGGATTGTTGCAGGAACTCAAGGGTTCGAAGACCGGCCAATAACGACATGGGATTCCCGTTAAACGTTCCGCTATGGAACACGACGTCCTGGCCACCCTGGGATCGTCTTGGTGAAGTTAAATCGAGAATGTCATGGCGTCCTCCCACAGCACCTATGGGAAATCCTCCCCCGAGCACTTTTCCCAACGCTGTAAGATCGGGTCGAACCCCATAGAACTCTTGTGCTCCCCCCAGGCAAATTCGAAAGCCGGTTTTGACCTCGTCAAAGACAAGCACCATACCCAATTCCATAGTCAGATCGCGTAGGCGCCGGATGAATTCCTGGCGCGCAGGGATGTATCCTGCTTGCAAGGGTTCTAGCATCACCACTCCTATCTGACGGTGATGCTCTCGCAATATCTGCTGGGAGATCTCGATGTTGTTGAAGGGAAGAATCTCGGTATGTTGCAGAAAGTAATCTGGCAGGCCCATCGACTCTGCGGTTTTTTTCAGATGGGTAGCATCGTCGGTCACTGCATGTGTGCTCACCAACACCTGTTCGTGGCCGCCATGGTAGTGTCCGGCGAATTTAGCGATGGATGGTCGGCCCGTATAGGCCATCCCCAGTCGGATGGCCAAAAGCGTGGCTTCCAAACCCGAATTGGTAAAGCGCACTGCCTCGATGCTGGGATATAAAGACTGTATGGCTTTGACCATGGTTAGTTCTACACTAATGGATAGGGTACGCCGAACGAAGAGGTCCCAAACGTATCCCAAGCCTCCTCAATGGCCCGTTTCACAACCGAGTGACCATGTCCCAAAATCAGGGCGCCGAACGATAGCAGAGAATCTACATAGCGATGGCCGTCTACATTCCTTGAGCCACACTCCGTCTGCAGACGCAATGGATAGCGGGTAAGGCTCATAGTACTTGATGTTGCCCTGAACCCCTCCAGGGATGAACTGCCGCGCATCCTCGTAAGCTCTCTGGGGCTCGGACGTATTATGAAAATACCGAAAGTTTTCTGCCATGGAGCGCTCCTGGTTAAAAAAACCTACAATAATCTCTTTCGGTTTTTCTCGGCCCCTCACGGGACCCGCAGTCCTCACAGGATTCGTCTGCTCGGGGGTGGCTTCCGCCCCATGGAGCCGGGATGCGTTTCCCCAGTTCCCCGCTCAAGATCCCGGTAGGAGAAAGATGGCCGGAAACACCCATCGGTGTCCCATCGGTGGTGCCCTGAGCCCCAGTGTTACTGGGCCCTCATCAAGATGTCCCGTCGCTCCTTTCGCCCCGTGGTGGCGACGGGAAGAATCAGACGATGGTCATTCAGTCAATAATGTCTTGCGATACCCTAACCAGGCATTTAAATACTGATGTCGTTTTTTCAGGGCGGCAGTGAGGGCCCGTTTGAGTCGATTCCATGCGCTCCAGTCGGTTTGGCGATAGGTCGAGTCATTCCACTGACCCTGCGCTTGCATCCACTGCCGCAGGGCTTTGGGGACGTTCTCCCGCCAGACTTTGAGGCCGCCCCGGCGGCCAATGACCAACGCTGCCGCATGATGGACACTAATGCCATAATGCGGTTGATATTTGACCCGTCCAATCAGTGAGGTGTATGCGGGCTTAACCTTACGGAGTGCGACCCCTTCCCGCGCGGCCTGCCGTTCGACCGCCGTCAGCAAGGCCCGGTAATTAAACTGGTGCGTCACGCGGTTAAACTTGGCGCTGACATCACGATCGTGGATGAATCGCAAATCCTCCACGACGAGTCCAGCCCCACGATCCTTCGCCCACTGAACCGTCTTGATTGCCAGTGGCCCCACCAACGCGTCGCGTTGGGTGGATCGGACATCGTAGAGACGCGAATTCCCAATCGTGGCAAAGGCATGAGGATTCCCATCGGGCAGTACATGACAAAGGGCGAAAAACGTGACATTGGTATCCACGCCGACCCAGCCATTGGGGGGATCGGTGTGTAAGGGTGCTGGCACTTCTTCGACAGTAATTCGTACCTGATACCGTCCTTGACGTCGGAGAATTTCCACCTGATACGGATCGCCCGAGGCCAGGACTCAACGCAACAATCCTTCATAGTCACGTCCATTGATCTGGCCGGTTTTCTTGGAGACCTTACGCGCCACATAAAGCGGGATTTCCAACTTCTCATACCGAGGGACTTTCGCACCGGGTTTGCCCGGTCTGAAACAATCGAGTGAAATTTCTAAGGCCCAATGGTCAGGCCTTTCGCTGACGCGCAGGAGGGGATTTCCTTTTTTCGTGCGGTCCCCGCGTGCAGACAGCCGCCCATTCCGGCTTTCGTCCCAGGCTTCCTGCCACGCTTGCTGGCGTGCCTGTTCAGCGATGGGGTCATCGAGGGTCTTGAACCGGTCCAGCCACCGCGCTTTGGTGCCAAAGATGATCGGAGGAAAGGTGCCTGCTTCCACATGCTGTTGATAAAACGCTCGTCGAGTATCTTGGTACGCGAGCTTCCGCTCTTGCCCGGCGATGCGCCGGGCATTAGGGTGTGGCGCGGTCTGAAGGGTTTGCAGTCGCTCGCGGGTTTTTTTCACCCGTTGCGTCCATAGTGTCAGCCCGTCTTGCATCGCTTGATGCCGGGCCCGAATGAGGTCTTGCGCTTCTTGCACCGCATCTTTGGCGTAACGCAGCGGTAACTCCGTTTCACTGGCACCGTGACGTTCCAAACCGCCTATGTTTTGTAGTCCTCCCACCAAGCGTTGAAAGGCAAACCGGAGCATGAATCCATATGGGCGCATCAAACGGCGTAATACGGTGTCCTGATCGGGCGTGACATCGAGCAAGACACCAAAAAGGGTCGTCTTCATTCGGGGACTCCTTCCTGAGCTAAGGTCGCCATCGCTTGACGCACGGTCGACCCCATCTTTTTCCCTCCGCGTTTGCCATAAAGGCGAGCCGAGAACGACGGGGTAATGGCAATCAAGCCTTCCACGAGTTCCTGCTGATCGTCGTTCACCGTGTGCTCCATGACGACCACACGCACGCCACAGGCGTGCAGACAGGTTTCGCGATAGCCCAATCACGATATTCGACCACGACCATGCTGGCTTGGTGTTCTCGGGCCAGATCCAGCCGTTG
>JAJZXX010000170.1 GCA_021806205.1 Bacillota bacterium
CTTTTCAGCCCGGTTGTACGGATTACGGAACTATCGCAAAAGCTTAAAGGAGGCCATCCATGCCGACATTAGCCCACAAGATCCGACTCGATCCGACGCCGGATCAGATCCGGTTCTTTAAGCAAGCCGCCGGTACCGCGCGGTTTGTCTGGAACTGGGCGCTGGCCGAATGGAACCGCCAATATGAAGCCGGGCAAAAGCCCCAGGGATCGGCGCTCAAGAAGCCGTTTAACGCCATAAAATATCAGCAGTTTCCGTGGTTGCATAACGTGCATCGGGATGCCCATGCCCAACCATTTGCCGATTTGACGGATGCCTGGCATCGCTTCTTTGCGGGGCAAAACGATCGCCCGGTGTTTAAGAAAAAAAGGAAAACCTCCGACAGTTTCTATGTGGCGAACGATAAGTGTCAAATCGCCGAGCGCCGCGTGAAACTGCCAAAAATCGGCTGGGTGCGCTTGCGCGAATCGCTCCGATTCCCCGGCACAATCTTGGGCGCTCGGGTGGTTCGTGAAGCCGATCAATGGTTTTTCGCGGGGCAAGTGTCCGTGCCTGATTCCATCTATTACCGGACCCGCACAGGCAACGGTCTCGAAGGCGTGGATGTCGGCATCAAGACGGTTGCCACCCTGTCCACCGGCGACAAGATCGCGGGGCCGAACGCCCCCCGCCGCGCTTTGCGCCGCTTAAAAATAGGTCAACGCGCCATCACCCGGAAAATGCAAGCGGCCAAAGTCCGGATTGGCGTGGCTCCGCAAGATCCGCTCCCTAAAGGCACTCGGCTGCCGCGCAGCCGGAATGGGGACAAGGCCACAAACCACGTCGCCCGGACCCATCTTCGGGTCGCCAATCTGCGCCGCGATTTCTTGCACAAAACGTCCACGGACCTCTGTCGCAAAAATCAAGCGATCGGGATCGAGACGTTGTCGGTACGCGGGATGATGGCGAATCATCGGTTGGCGCGGAGCGTCGCAGACCAGGGGTTTTGGCAGTTTTTCACGATGCTGAAATATCAAGCGGAGCGCTACGGCACACAACTTGTGCCGGCAGATCACTGGTTCCCCAGCAGCAAACTCTGCTCTACCCCGGGTTGCGGCTATCTCAAGAAGGACTTGACATTGAAAGATCGGGAATGGACCTGTCCGTCTTGTGGCACATGGCACGACCGTGATGTCAATGCGGCGCAGAATTTAGCACGGCTGGCAACCGAAACGGCTCTACCTGTGGCGACACAACCCGCAAGGGATGTGCCGGTTCGTTCGAAGGGCCGAACCGACGGGAAAGTTACGCCTGTCAGACACGAAGCGACACCCGCTGGCTCTAGGCTGGCGGCTTCGGGGCAGGAAGAAGTCGAGGCGCACGATTGCGCACCGATTTTATAGCAGTGGATACACTGACCTTACCGCGTGTTGAGAAAGCAAATGGGGGCGATATGATTGATTGAGCCGCGCAGGGAGGTTTTAGCAATGCCGATGTATACCCCGGGACGGTCGATTGACTCGGTAGCCCGCGAGGTGGGTATTTCCGACATTGTTAAATTGGCCTCCAATGAAAGCCTCTGGGGGCCATCCGAGCGCGTGCTGGAGGCTGCCCGAAAGAGTCTTGATGGGCTTAATCGATATCCTGAAATGAGGCCCCGGGATTTGGTCAATGCGTTGGCGGACCACTCGGGATTTTCAGGTGAACATATCCTGGTTGGCAACGGGGCTGATGAACTTTTGCGACTGGTGGCAATGGCCTACGTGAGCCCGGGCGATCGGGTTCTTTACCCGACCCCGAGTTTTTCGGCGTATTCCTATGGGGCGCGGCTGATGGGCGGAGAAGAGGTGCCTGTGCCACTGAACACGGACGGCCAGGCGGATCTTCAGGCCATGGTTGATCGGGCGGATGACCATACGTCCTTAATCTATCTCTGCAATCCGAACAATCCCACCGGGGGGATTTTCCGCCAAAAGGAGTGGGATGTCTTTTTGGGGGGGGTTGCCAATCGCACTTTAGTGGTCGTGGATCAAGCCTATCGAGAATTTGTGGATGATCCGGCGTACGCCCGCATCGAAGACGACATTCGTCAGGGCGCTCCGGTAGTCATGGTCCGAACGTTTTCGAAACTTTATGGTCTGGCGGGTACCCGGGTGGGGTGGCTGGCGGCCGCGCCGGAGATCGTCCGGGTTTTGGAGCGGGTGCGCGATCCGTTTTCCGTCAACGTGGTGGGCATTGCGGCAGCTATTGAAGCCCTCAGAGATCAGACCTATGTGAATGGGGTGCGGCAAGAGACGCTAAGGCTGCGCCAGTGGTTAAGAGAGATGCTCTTGCAGCGCGGCTATCGCGTATTGGAGAGTCAAGCCAACTTTTTGACATTTGATGCCAAGATGGACCCCCTTACATTAGCCCAGCGGCTAGAGCAATTAGGGGTCATCGTTCGCCCCACCACCAGCTTTGGCTTGGCTGGACATTGCCGGGTGACGATCGCGCCGCGCGCTTTGTTGGAAAGGTTCTTGGAAGCCCTAGATCGTGTGGTTTTAGAAAGCCATCACGTTTAGGATTTTGGTTCGAACACTTCCAGGTTCAATCCAGACCAGCACGATTCCTAGGGTCAGAGGGCACTTCGGATTCGGAGAGTTCCCCCGACTCTTAATTCTTCGTCTTTTTGTCAACCGCTTGAAGGAGGTGTTGAAGTGTGTTAATACTCTTTAGTACAGTAGTGAGTTAGGGTGATGAATTATGATGCAAACCTGGTTGGAGGAAGCTGGCGACCAATTCCGGCAAACGAATGAATTGGTGGGACAACTGGATTCCAAAGGCTTCAAGCCGATTTTTACCGCTCCGACCCATGACGCTGAGGTGCGTCGCGATCACACTCTGGCTATCATCGAACGACTGGCAGCCTGGTCGCCTCAGGCCATTCAGTTTCCCCTCAAAATATTTTCCACGGGGCCAGTTTTTGAACACGGCGGGTGGGCAGAAAGTCTGGATGTGGAAGTGCTGGAAGACGGTCCGGGAGACGCCGATCGCATTGTGTTCGACCTTTTATCCCATCTCATTGCTGAGAGATTTGTGGCACCGGCTCAAAAGGATCTGGTATTTGTGGCGGGACATCTGGGCCTTCTTAGGCGCCTCTTAATTCTACAGCACTGGACGTTGGAAGATGTGTTGGCCCTTGAGCGGGATATGAGTCAGGGCAAGTATAGCCGGGTAGAACAATCGATACGGGAATCCAGCCCGGAATTACTGCCTCTATTTAGGCCTAGTTCCCCCGCTGCCGCCGTGCGTCACATAGAATCCCTGCAAGATGTGGTGTCCCGTGACTGGGACGTTAGCCATTGGATGAGGTCGTTGCCCAAAGCCATCGACCATGTCCCCCGGGTTCTCTGGGACTTAAGTCTGACCGGGTCGTTCACCTATTATGCGGGACCAGTGTTCGCTTTGTATCGCCGCGGCCAGGGGGCGGCGTTAATCAAGGGGGGCCGTTTTTCGGTGCACCATCAAGGCCGCGATTGGCAGGGTGCAGGGTTTACAATTGCACTGAGTGAATGGTTTGGTTTATGAGTGGAGGGAAAGGGGGCCACAGGGATGGGTTTCGATGACATTCGGGTTGCGATTGGCAAGGGCCGCATTCTCTCCCAACTGAAACCGCGGTGGATAGACGCCGAGTTTCCCTGGCCGCTTGAGTCTGATAGTGCCAAACTTTGGTTTGCGGCGAGCCAGTCCGGCCCGGGCGCGATAATCGTGCGGGGCCAGGATGTCGCCACCTTAGTGGCGCGTGGAGTGGCCGATCTAGGGGTAGTCGGCACCGATTTATTGGTCGAACGGGGATTGAATGACGTGTTGCAGGTGGCCGATCTGGATGTGGCGGCGTGTCGGGTGGTGTTGGCTGGAACACGCTCCACGCGCCCGGACGGACCTTTTTTAGTGGCCAGCAAATATCAGAACATTACCCGGGACTTTCTGAACCGAAACCATCTCCAAGCCGATATCGTGCCCATGGGGGGGAGCCTCGAATTAGCCCCCGTCATTGGCTTGGCGCCTTACATTGTCGACATTGTGGATACCGGTGTGACGCTCCGTCAGCATCACTTAGTCGAAATTGAAACCATCATGCATTCGCATGCGTGCCTCATTGCCAATCCGGCGCATTGGCGCGCTAAGCCTGAAGTGGTGGCTATCCGCGACCAATTGATCCGCGGCCTCGACGGAATGAATCAGGCAGGCGGTCTGGCGCGATGAGACCTGGGTCAACAATGCCGCTCGATTTGCATCTACACCCAGGAAAAGTATGGTTCAAGGAGATGAGCGCATGACGGACGTCCGCGAAATTCTTGGTCGGGTGCGTGACGAACGGGAATCGGCATTGTTGGACTATAACTGGCAGTATGACCGGGTGAAATTGGCGATTCAGGAGCTAATTTACGATCCGTTTGATGTGGACGTTCCAAAACCGCCCGACCCGGTATGCCGCGCGATTGACGTGGCGCATACGCGCATTCAACGGTTTCATCGCGCCACTCGACCGAAGGCGGTGACCGAGACCGATCCAGAAAACCAGTTATATCTGAGCGAACGCTGGATCCCGTTGTCGCGCGTGGGGGTGTACGCTCCCAATGGTGGGTACCCTTTGGTCTCAAGTCTGTTGATGACCGCTATTCCCGCCCAAGAAGCCGGTGTTACAGACCTGGTCGTGGCAATCTCGCCCCGCGGTGATTCGAGGCACCATCCCGTCTGGAACTATGCCTTACGACAACTCGGGGTCCATCAAGTTTTGGCCGCAGGTGGGGCTCAAGCTATCGCCGCCCTGGCGTTTGGCCTTGACGGATTAAAGCCTGTCGATCTGATCGCTGGACCGGGCAATGCCTATGTGGCAGCGGCTAAACAAGCCTTATTCCGGGAAGGCCGGGTCGGCATTGATCTATTGGCGGGGCCCTCCGAAGTGCTCATTATCGCGGACGGAACAGTCAATCCCGACTATATCGCCTATGACTTGATTGCGCAGGCGGAACATGCCGGGGATGCCAGCGCGGTGCTGATGTCTTGGGATGACACGGTATTGCAGGCCGTCCGGCAACGCATCCAAGAACTCTTAGAGGGCTGCGAAGATAGAGCAATCGGGTCGATTCGCTTCGAACGGGTGGCCGATCCGGCCAGTGCCCTTGACAAGCTTAACCAAGCGGCTCCTGAACACGCCGGGTTAATGGGTCCTGCCGCCGAAGCGTTGGCTTCTCAGGTCCGCACCGCCGGGGCGCTGTTCGTGGGACCCATGGCGAGCCAAGCCTTGGGCGACTATGTGGCGGGTCCCAGCCATGTGCTGCCGACCGGGGGTACGGCGCGATTTCTTTCCGGGCTCTCAACCCGAACCTTTATGCGGCGCATGTCCGTGATTGAAGCCCGGGGATCCTTAACGGAGGATCTTATCGATGCCGGTGCGGTGCTGGCGGAACAGGAAGGACTAAAATTTCATCAAGGGGCGCTCATAGCCAGAAAGGCGAAGCCCTAGGTCAAATTTTGGAGGAGGAACGGGATGTCGCGGGTAAAAAGCATCAAACGGACGACCAAAGAGACCGATATCGCGCTGACTTTAGATATTGACGGACATCTTGCCCAAGAAAGCATTGTGACCGGGCTGCCGCTTTTCGATCATTTCTTGGGGGCTTTGGCTCAGCACTCCGGGTACGGACTGGAGTTGAAAGCTGAGGGCGACCTCCTAGTTGATCCGCACCACTTGGTTGAAGATGTGGGCATTTGCCTGGGGGACGCCTTAAGCGCGGCTTTAGGCGACCGGAGTGGCATCCAGCGATTCGGGCAGCGTTATTTACCGATGGACGAGGCCTTGGTCTTAGTGGCGTTAGATATTTCCGGGCGCGGGCAACTATTTTGGTCAGGCCCATTCCCGGATCGAGCGATCAATAATGTATCCAGCGAAGTTTGGCCGGAATTTTTTAAGGCATTGGCCCAACATGCCCAAATGACCCTGCACGTCGTGTGCCACACCGGAGAGAATGCGCATCATGTGATGGAAGCGTGCTTTAAGGGATTAGGCCGATCGCTAAAAGAGGCCACAATGCTTACCAATCACCTAGCGGTACCTTCCACCAAGGGGATGATTTAACACCAGGGGGGCTAACATGCAAGTCGCCATTCTCGATTATGGAATGGGCAACATCGGCAGTCTGGAAGCGATGGCGCATCGGTTGGGGGTCGACGCCATCCGATGGCGTCAAGGGTCTTTGCCGAAGGGATCGGATTGGGTTATTCTGCCAGGAGTCGGTTCACTCCTGGGGGCCATTGAAGAGTTGTCCCGCCGGGATCTTATAGGACCTTTGAACGCCGCCTATGGCCAAGAGGTGCCTATTTTGGGGATCTGTCTGGGGTTGCAATTATTGTTTGAAGACGGGGCGGAAGGCGGACGCGGACTCGGTTGGCTTCGGGGCTCGATCCCGGAACTGTTGGTCAAGCCCACCCCGCACATGGGGTGGAATACGGTTAGGCCGATGCGTCCCAATACCCTTATCGGGCCATCGACCGACTGGAGTCCCGCGTATTATTTTGTGCATAGTTATGTGGTGCAACCGGACCGCCCGGACGTAATTTGGGGTGAGACAACCTATGCGGGCCAACGTTTTGTGAGTGTGGTCAAAAGTGGTCCCCTGGTCGGCGTCCAATTTCATCCGGAATTGAGCGGTCAGGCAGGACGCGACTTTGTGCAAGCGTTCTTAAAGGGGGTGGTATTGTGAGGACCCTGGAAGTCTGGCCCGCTATCGACCTTTTAGATAATCGGCCCACCCGGCTCTATCAGGGCGCCTATGACAAGCGTCGGGAGTACAATCAATCCCTGGACCAGCTTATTGATGAGCTATGCGCCCATCAAGTTCCCCGCCTTCACTTGGTGGATTTAAGCGGAGCCAAGATAGGTCAGTTTAGCGCATGGGAGGCACTCGGATATGCCGCGCGTGTCGGCCTTGTGGTGGAGGTGGGCGGCGGGTTCCGGGACGTCGACACGGTCGAGCGCGCATTCCGGGAAGGCGCATCGGCGGTTGTCGTGGGTACCGCGTTGGTGGCTGATTTGGGGTGGGGCCGGGATTTGTTGAATCAATTTGGCCAAGACAAAATCGTAGTCGGGCTCGATGTGCTGAAGGGCCGGGCCAGGACCGACGGATGGACAAAGGTTGGGCCGGATGCCGTACGCTTGTGGCAAGATTTGCGAGACCAAGGATTTTGCCGTGTGAACGTCACCGATATCGAGCAAGATGGGACGCTAAATGGGGTGCGCGCAGCGTTTTGGGAACCATGGGGCCGAGTTGCGGGTGATGTTGGGGCTGGTGGCGGGGTCCGTTCGCTGACCGACCTCGACCACTTAGCGCAATGGGGTCTCAAGCGGACCGTCATTGGCAAGGCTTGGCTGGACGGTCGGATCGATTTGTCCAAAATCACGTGGGAGGATCCCTAATGTATCTACCCAGAATTATTGCGTGTCTTGATGTTCGCCGCGGGCGGGTGGTCAAAGGGGTTAATTTCCGGGGGCTAAAAGAACTTGGCGACGCCGTCGATTTGGCCGGGGCCTATGCGCGGGATGGGGCGGACGAGTTAGTATGGCTCGACATTGTCGCCACCATTGATGATCGGGAGCTCGCCGTCGACTTGATTCAAAAGGCGAGGGCCAGGGTTGACATTCCGATGACCGTGGGCGGCGGCATTCGGACTCTTGCCGATGTCAAGGCCCTGTTGGAAGCCGGGGCGGACAAGGTCTCCATCAACAGCCAGGCACTGGCCCAACCGACTTTTATAGCCGAAGTCGCGCGGCGATGGGGCAGCCAGTGTGTGGTGGTGGCGATTGATGCCAAACGCGAGGGCGACCATTGGCAAGTATATAGCCATGGGGGACGCAAGAGGACCCGGTGGGGATTGGTCGACTGGCTGGTGCGTGCCCAGGCGGAAGGGTGCGGCGAGTTCTTACTCACCAGCATGGATGCCGACGGCACGCGCCACGGTTACGACCTGGCCATGCTGAATGAAGCGAGACGATTCATTGCCCGACCCCTTATTGCCTCGGGAGGGGCGGGCACCATCGATGATCTAGAACAGGCGCTTAGGGATGGTCAGGACGCGCTATTAGTGGCGTCAATGCTTCACCAGAAGGAATTTACCGTCGCTGGCATTAAGGCGGAACTCAGATCCCGGGGGGTTAGCGTGCGATGGCCGTTATCATAGAGGAAGGGCGACGTTTGTATCCGGTGGTGGTGCAAGATGAGGCTAGTGGGCGCGTCTTAATGCTGGCATTTGCCGACGATGTTGCCATCCAAGCGACTCGCGACACCAAACTCGCGCACTTTTATTCGCGAACCCGCCGGACTATTTGGCAAAAAGGTGAGACTTCTGGGCATATTTTACCGGTCGTACGCATCGTGGGCGATTGCGATGCCGACAGCTATCTCTATGTGGCGCGGCCCCAGCACCCCGTGTGCCATCGCGGTACGTCCGGTTGCTTTGACGAAGCCCCCGAGAATTTTGATCTGTTAGCGACCTTGGCCGGGTGGATTCATGAACGCGCCCACGGTCCGGCTGACTCGGAATCCTATACGCAGCGACTTGCTCTGGGTGGGTTGGACCGGATGTTAAAGAAAATTGCTGAGGAATCCGGAGAGGTAATCATTGCGGCACTCAGTCCCGGACCGGACCAGTCGAAAGAACTGGTGTGGGAGAGTGCCGATCTCTTGTTTCATTTGGTCGCCGTATGGGAGCGAATGGGTATTACGCTCGAGGATGTAGCCGAAGAGTTGAGGCGGCGTCATCGCGTGTAGCGGAGGTGTGAGCCCAATGCTGTCAGGTTAAGGACGCGCCCCCGGGAATCCCCATGTCTTCGATGATTAATGTCCATCCTCCGGATCAGATGGCATACCGGACAACACGCTATCGATGACGGTTTCCGCTCCCAGTTC
>JAJZXX010000231.1 GCA_021806205.1 Bacillota bacterium
TCCGATGGTCGGAGGAGGATCAACTGTATATTGTGGAAGTCCCGGAATTGCCCGGATGCAAAACACACGGCAAAACCTATGTCGAAGCCGTCATCCAGGCGCAAGACGCGATGGACACGTGGATCTATGGACACCGGGCGTTGGGGTATCCCATTCCGCAGCCTGACTTGTATGATGCGACGGATCACGGGCCAACGAGTGCATTAAGGCCAGCTGAGAGACGCTCATAGCCGCCTTTAGGCGACATGTCCGTGCCAAACCGCTAGCCCACACTCCACAACTTTTGTTCCCTTATGGGCTTGTGTAGTGATGATTGATAATCCGGGGAACGGGGAATGATAGGCCGAGCGGATCTGTGGTGAATGTGATGGCGCATTATGTCGTCGAAGATAATCAATGAACGTCCTGTCTGTTATGAAGCGGGCGGCCATGATGGGGGTAAATTGTGTGCCTGTCGAATGGTGTACCCCGGAACCCTAGGCATCTCCTCTCTGTCTCCCCCAATCTATACTGCAAACGATACGAAAGATCGCGGGAATCCGTTGTGGCATACCATCTTCGCGTTTCGCACGAAGCGGCTTATGGCAAGTTCTTTTTTGTCAAATCCTCCACTAGCGATGCGATATAGGATTGCTGTTCCGCGCTGAGGTGGTTCCAAGCCGATTCCACGCGGAGCAGTCGTTGGGTTGCGGTTTCAGCACCAGCACTCCGTTGCATGTCACGTGCTACCTCTATAGCGGCTGCAAAATATTTTTCGTCCTCAAATGTTTCCGGGTGAGTGGCATAGGCCGCTTTGTAAGCGGCAATCAAGTGCTCGAAATATTTTTGGGCATCCATGCCCGACGCGATTTGGCCGATGGCCTCCCCTGCTGCGACCGACAAGCCTGGCAGAAGATAATACGCCCATTCCGGATCGCCACAGACTGCCCAGAGTAGGGCCCACCACCATCCTCCCGAGGCCGTGGCGAGATTTTTAGTGGGACTCGGTTGCTTGGCCCAACCCGGCGCAACCGGCAAGTTCGGCAGCAGACCCTGGCTTTCCATTGTTTCCCATGCGGTTGGCTCTGACAAAGCGGGGATGGTAGGCCAGTGGGTTTCCCACGCCTTAGCCGTGTTTTCGAGGCTGTGACCGGATGATTCCCGCACTAGGCGGATAAAGCTTCCGGCTCGTAGGTTCCACCACGGCGACTGGGGGAGCCGGGGCATGAGTAAATCCCCGACGCGCAGGAGTTTTAACCCCGGCTTGTTTCCGCCGATAATCGCCAGTGGCCAAGGGTTAAGTGCCAAAATTTGGGCGATGGCATGCAAATAGCGGAGATTGGTGCGGGGGAGGCGGCCACTCTCTAGGGCGCCCCAGGTGTCTTCTTTTCCGGAAAATGCGGCAGATGAGGCTGCGCGCACCGAAAGGGAGGTGGCGCTCATGCGGCGGAGACGCACAAAGGCGGCGAGACTGGGATAGTCGTGCATGCTGACGGGAGATTCCGGGTTCTTTGGCATTTTTATTGACGCTTCCTTTCATAGTGTATCTCTACATATCTCTACGTCTAACAATACCACACTTCGCCGGCCACACCAAAAATTTTTTTTACGAATGAGATCAATGTGTAGATACTATACCGCCACTATGGTATACTGATTATGTTGGATGAAGAACACAGAAACCAACCTGCACCAGCAAAGGAGTGAGGGACGATGCGGCAACAGGCACACAGCGAGAGCATGCGGGCTCAAGGGCGGCATTGGTTGCACTCCGGATCTCGGCTGATGTTAACCGAAGGTTTTGTGCCACCACACTCAGATTCTGAGCGTCGTGGGATTCGCCCCTGAAATCGTAGGGAATTGTTCCACAATTTTCAAACTCGTTACCCGACTCAGCGGAAGGTGTCTCGTGATTCGTCCCCACCAGCGAGTGGGCATTCCCAGTAGTTTTTCGCCAGCGTCGCCGAGGCTCTCGGTAAGGTGCCGCCGGAAAAAACGGAAGTGAATGAACCTCGAAACGGAGCGAAGAACGAGCAGCGAAAACGAAAGTCGGAAGGACGGCCAGCGAGTCAGAGACTCGCAGACCGATCGCAAAAAACCGATGGCGACTGCGCCTCATTGCAGACCGGCCGCCCAAAGTTTTCACCACATTTTGCAAATGAACTCGAAGAAGAAAGGATGAGAAGAATGACGGAAACAGAGTTCTACGGACGATATCGCATTTCTCGGGATGAAATTCTTCGGAATCGCCGGGCGTACCATTATCTCCACGAATATGTGATGTCCGGTCGGTCTCCGGAAATTCTCGGGCGGGCTTATTCCGAAATCGGAAAAAAAGGCATCGTCCAAATAGCCCGGTGGCTCGGCCAAAATTCAGACATTTTGATTGCCGTCGCCCGGAGGCAAGCCGCCACGAAAGCAAAGGAGGCGATGTAAAATGGAATATTTCGTTCGCACGAAAGCTGGTGGCATCCACCCGCTTCACCTCAATGAAGTACTCACCTATCTCCGCAGGGGACATCAACCCGTGTATGCGTCTCAGTCGCTGCCGCCCAGGAAAGGGGGTGAACCGGGGTTCAGTTGGGTGTCATGCTGGGTCGCTCCCGGGAGCCAGGATGCGGTTGAGATCCGTTTGGGTCGGATGGGGTACGCCGTGTGGCAACTGTCGCTCGCGGAGCTTAGGGTGGTCTGGCACCCTTATCGTGTCACGCGTCGGGGCATCCGGCGTGTCCAAACCGAGCCTCGGGAACGCATCATCACGCAGCCCATCACCCCCGGACGCATTTGGGTGCGGGTACCCGTTCCCGAAGCCCAGAAATTCATCGAGGAGCATCGGAATTCCGCATATGCGGAAGGTTTTCGTGTGGAATTCGATGTCCAGGGGAATGTGCCGGTCGTTCCCGCACCCCGGCTACCACGCGAACGTCAGTTTGGCCCGGTGCTCAGCCCCGGTGACCTCGTGTATGTCCCAACGAAAAAGGTATGGGGACGCATGTGGAATTATTTGTCAACCGATAAACACTATGTGGAGGTGGGGGACTTGGTATGCCCCCGGCCTCCCATCGACGAAAAAATTCGTGATCAGCACCGGGTCGCGATTGTGCCCGTTACCGCCTGTGTGCTGGTGGACATCCAGGAAACCTCCAGTTCGGAGGCCCCCGAAGCCCCGCCATCCATCGCGCAAAAACGCGGACACGGAGGTCAGAGGTGGTCCACGGGGCAGGTGATGGGTTTATAGTCTTCCTTATTTTACCCCGGCTTCCGGCCGGGGTTTTTGTATTTTATAGGCACCATTTCCAAAAAAAACAAAACAGGGGGTAAAAATGATGGCGCTTGCGATAGTAAAAGTGTTGGAAGGGGAAGGTCCCGCAAAATCAGCCCGGGATTGGTATGGAGCGCTGGTCAATGTTCCGGTGCAGGTTCAAGAGCTCACCCAAACCGTGGCCGAAGTCGCGGGCTGGGAATTGGGCACGCAATCCGGTGGGGGTCGGTCGCTTCGGTCTCGGACGTTTGAAGCCCGGAATATGTCAGTTTATGGCTATTCGCTGGGGGATGAGCCGCTGGCCGTGGTCCAGATCCGGCGGTATTTTTATTCGCGGTACGGTGGGTCAGTCCGGAAATCCTATGTCTTGGGCGGGGATGATCGCGGGCAGATTTTCGCGCATATCTTGCCCTCGAGCCCGTTACAGTGGCATGGGCTGTCCACCGCGACACCTGAGGATACGGTCACTTGGGCCGAATCCAAGATTTTCCAGGTGCCGATGGACCGCGTGGGGAGCATTATCCGCCAGGGGGATATCGGGATCATCCCCATGCAAGCGATTCCGGGCCGCGCCCGGCAACTGGATCCCGATCAAGCCTTACACATGTGGGAATTCGCGAACTCCCATACAGTGACAGTGGACGGAGAAATTTGGGATCATCCCTCCGGGCTCTACGCTAAAGGTCTGGTCGAGATCGTGCACCAACGCGATCAGCATCATCCGATCGATTTTCAGGGTACATGCCGGATCGTGATTGGTCGCGAAGGTGCCAATCCCTGGTGGATGGATGTTGCACTCGGGGATTAACTACTCTTTACTCTTGATGCCCCGGCTCCCCCGAGTCGGGGCTTTTCCTTTATATATATAGGAGGTATCGCACACATGGACATTCCGTATCATCCCCTAGCCACATTGATTCCCCCGATGAGCTCCGATGAACTCGAAAAACTTACCCAAGACATCAGACACAATGGCCTGTTGGAGCCGGTTGTGCTGTTCGAGGGGCAAATCCTCGACGGACGCCACCGGTGGCAAGCCTGTCTGTCCGCCGGGGTAGATCCCCGGTTTGAAGAGTTTGTTGGGAATGATCCGGTGAGTTACGTGCTCTCGAAAAACCTCCACCGGCGGCACCTCACGTCGGCGCAAAAAGCCGCCATTGCCGCAGAGGCACTGCCGCTGTTGGAAAAGCAAGCGAAAGCGCGGCAATTGAGTACCCTGAAACAATTCCGGGACAACGACACCGTTCCGCAAAAAATTGCGGAACGGACGGAAGCCCGCGACCAAGCCGCAAGCCTCACGGGCACGAATCGGCAGTATGTTAGCGATGCGAAAAGGATCGCGGAGAATGCCCCAGATGTCTTTGCCGCGATGAAGTCGGGTACGGTCAGCATCTCCGAAGCCAAAGCGCTCACGCAGAAACCGCCTGAGGAACGGGAAGCCACACTGGAAGCCTTGCCGGATTTGAGTCGTGCTGACCGGAAAGCGTTGCTACGCGTGGTTCCGGCACCTGAGGCCGAATCGGAACCGGAAGAATCCTCTCCCCTCTTAGGGGAAGAGGATGAAGAGGACGACACAGAAACTCCACTCGATTACGAATCCGAATCCACCGACTCATCCTCATCTTCTCTGTCCGTCCATTTCACTTCGGACTCCGTGGAGTGGTATACCCCGTCGACAGTTCTGGACCGGGTGATAGCCTGCTTGGGCGACATCGATTTGGATCCTTGCGCGGATCCGGATCACCAGGTGCCGTCGCTGTCGCACTTTGATGACAAAAGTTGGCAAGCGGATGGCTTAAATCAGCAGTGGTTCGGACGAGTTTTCATGAACCCGCCATACGGTCGAGCAATCGATGACTGGATAGCCAAGTTGGTCGAAGAATTTGAAGCCGGACGGGTCAAACAAGCTATTGCCCTGGTTCCTGCTCGTGTCGACACCTCCTGGTGGCGGCGTCTTTCTGCGTTCCCTGTGGCCTTTTGGCGCGGACGCATAACCTTTCTCAGTCCCGCAGGAGAAAAGAATCCGGCACCCTTTCCCAGTGCTTTGGTTGGACTGGGTGTGGAACCGAAAGATTTAGCACAAGCCTTTGACACGGTGGCCGATGTCTATGTGCCCTGGAAAGGATGAGGTCGGATGTATGACTTTGACGCACAATTACAGGTCGGTATTCACGGCGAACATGCCTTGGATGCCTTCTTTGCGCCCGCCTGGATTATCTCCCCGTCCACTGCCGCCGAGCAACGCCGGGGGATTGACCGCCACTTTACCCACCGTGAAACGGGTGAACAACTGACCGTCGAGTACAAAACCGACTACGTTGCCGGGCGCACTCACAATGCCTTCCTGGAAACCGTGAGTGTGGATAACCCGGTGGAAAAACCCGGATGGGTGTTCACGTGCGAAGCCGATTTTCTCTTCTATTACATTCCGTCCGATGGCCTCGTCTATGTCCTGCTTCCGTCCCGCATTCGTCATTTCGTCGGCCACTTGTCCCACTGGCGCCTCCCCGTGTCCGTCCCGAACCGGGGGTACCGGACTTGGGGGTATCCTGTCCCCTTACGGGTTTTGGAGCGCCAAGCCGTGGAGATTATCGTGATTTAACTCATCAAGAAACTTAATTAGGAGGACAAAATTTTTATGACTATACCATACAGGAAACCCAATATGTTTGAGTTGCGCCGGGCCGGAACGCCTGACACGGAGGATGGTCGCACGGCCTTGCGCCTGTCCGAAATTTCTCTGTGGTGGCCCTACGGCATGGCGGACACTCCATACCCTCGTGAATACGGAGCCGATTGGACGGGCGAGGAATGGGTCTTTCCCGATGTCGCCGCTACTGACCGTTTTGTGCAGCAGTTGAACCAGAACGGCGTTCGTGTCGTTCCCTACCGACTGGAGGCGGCGGCCATGCCGCTCACCATCGATGAATCCTGGTGGAGAGTGTCACTGCCTTTCGCGAAGGGAGCAGCTGCCCTACCGAATTTTTCCCAGTTTGCAGTGCCCGCCGCCGATCCAACTGATGGACTGGTGGCGGTGTTATCCGCCGTCGAGCTGGCTGAATTGGCCGCCGTCGTGACGGTTACGCAGCGTCTCAATCCCTCTGCAGTTGCGGCATTACCGATGATTCACCCCGATCCGCACGGGTGGAGGCTCGTGTCCGATGTGAATACCCATCCTCTATCGCTACGGATTGCCATCAGCACGGGGAATCTCGCGGAGGCCCAAACTCCGTGGAAAGTGCCGCCGTTATGGGACGGCATTATTTTGTCGACACGCGCCCAATGGCCGGCTATCACGGAAACCCTGCTGAACCACGGGATTCCTACGGAAGCAGCAGCGCCCCTTGCGTTATCTCCCCTTGCGTCCCAAGCTCACACGGCCCCGGCATGGGAGCGGTTGTACGCCTATCAACGGGAAGATTTGCAGTTTCTGTTGGATCACGATCTGCGTGGGATTCTCGGGGATGAAATGGGGCTGGGAAAAACCGCGGTGGCCGTTTCGGCTGCGGATGTGGCGCGGGCGCAACGCATCCTGGTTTTAGGCCCTGTGTCGTCTTTGTCAATTTGGCAGAAAGAAATTGCGGGGTGGAGCGGTTCCCATAATCAGGTTCAGGTGTTGCGCGACAAAACGACAGACATTGCCCATGATACGCGGTGGTTGATTTTGACGCACGATATGCTCACGATACGGTCGGAGTCGGTTGTCATCGATCCCCGTGTAACCGAAGAATCTTATGATATCCTGGCCCGGCTTGAAGATCGCGTGCAATTAGCCTTTGGGTATCCACCGCCCACCCCGATAATGTCCGGTGTGGGCAAACGCGGCTTTACTATTACGTGGAATGCCCCGGCCCCGTTGGTCCACCCCGAGGTTTTAGAGAATGACGCACTGGTGCAGAAGATCGCCCAGGCCAACCGTCGCCTTGCTGGGGCGTTTCTCCAGAAATTAACCGGATGGCAACCGGACCTGATTGTTGTGGATGAAGCGCATGCCGTGAAAAATTGGGCGGCTAAGCGGACTCAAGCTTTGCGTCGGGTGATGGGCTTCCAGACCACCCCCCGTATTCTCTTTTTAAGCGGCACACCCCTGCGCAATACGGTCAAGGATGCCGAGTCTTACATTCGGTTCCTTGATCCCGAAGCGATGGCCGGGAAAACCAAGTTGACCCCGAATGAAGCGCACGACTATTTTCAGGTGTTGATGATCCGACACGAAATGAACGCCGTTCATCCGGATATGCCCCCCTGGATTCGCCAGGATATTTCGGTGCCGGTGGTAACAACTCCCGCGAGCGCATCTCTGTTTGGTTTGTACAGATCGTCTCTGGAGTATGCGCGCAAAAAGCGACTCGAAGCGCTGGCCGACGGAGCCACCCGGGAACAAGCACGCCAAGCTGAGCTCCCGGGATTGACGCAAGCGCGGCGCTACTTGGGGCTGATGAAAGCCTTGAGTCCCGAGACTATGGATTTGATCGAAACGATTCTGGCCGAAAAAGGCCGATTGGTTGTCTTTACGCACCACCACGATGTCACCGATGAGTTGGTTCAACGGATCACGGCCGCCGGTCATTCTGTGGTAGTAGTGGATGGCCGCGTGTCGAACGACGATGAACGGCAGGCACGTTTCGCGGCATTTCAATCCGGTGGGGCAGCTGTGGCGATTGTCGGCATTAAGGTGGCCGAAGCAATTTCGCTGGTCCGGGCAGATACCGTGATGTTTGCGGAGTATGATTGGACACCCACCGCCATGCAGCAGGCGGAAAGCCGCATTCGCCGCATCGGGCAAGAGGCCGAAGGATGTCACGTGATTACCACAGTGGCCGAATTCCCGCCGGCAACCCCCGTTCTTAACCTAGATCGTGAGATGCTTCATCTCCTGCGGTCGAAAGACGAAAGTATCGCAAGGGTCTATGGGACAGTTGCTGAATGGGGGGTGTCGAAAACTTCCATTCAGTCGGCTTTGCTGGATCGCATTGCGGGTACTGTTGAGCAGACTGTGGAGTCTTCTCCGAAGACTGTCGGATATAGGCCCGTGGAAGCTGATTACGAGCCGGGGGACGATTAAATCCCCCGGTTCCCCGTTAAACCGATAGATAACTGAGGAGGTGTTACCCATGTCTACTTCTACTCATATCGGTCAAATCTTAGGGTTAGATTACGATCACTTGCCCGCCCTGCTCACGGTCGCCCAATTCGCGCAATTGGTGCAATTGAAGACCGATCGCGTCAGCAAAATGCTGCGAGCCGGTCAAATTCCGGGCGTGCGGATCGGTCCCGGGGCCAACTGGAGGATTCCGAAAAGCGTCATCAAAAAATATCTCGACCTGGCGTAAGCGAGGTCTTCTTTGTCATCTATTAGGAGGTGTTGGTATTGTCACAAAAAATCGCGGTGGATGTCGGACATGGATACGTGAAAGCATTGTCTGAAACCGGCGAACGGGTGCTGTTCTCTTCCCTGATAGCTCCCGCTCCAGCCGCAGTGGATTTGGGGGAGTTTGGGAACCGAGAGTCCGTCTTCATCGATGAGAAACCCTACGTCGTGGGGGATGCAGCCCGGCCTTATGCTACGCCGCTTTGGAGCCGGGACAAAGCCACCGATTCTGATACTCTGCGCATGGTTTTAATTGCCGCCGCCCAACTGG
>JAJZXX010000084.1 GCA_021806205.1 Bacillota bacterium
CGCTTATACGGGCGGCCTTGCCCTTCGCGGGTGCTCCGGGCGGGCCCCAAGTCCTTCCCGGCTTTGCTAAGACCTCCTTGACACCATGCCGCCTCCCATACGCCGGAAGGACCATCCGGTGCACATTCCCATCGCTTCCCGGATACTACCAGTCTTCGTCCTACAGCGCGGGACTCGACTCCTTCGTTATTCCCGTTAGTCAGATTTCACGGGACGAGCTTTCGACGCGGCAGAGTTCGCTTCAGGCTACGGCCTGGTGTCTTGCTAGCCTCCGGGTCTGACCTCGCCTTGCGGCGACCGAGACATTATCCTCGCGGCTTTCATCAGGCGAGTCACCTCCTCCTGATGCGCGATTTGCTACGTGGCCGAATGGGAAGTTGCCACGGTCGGACTCCCCCGACTGGATTTCCTAGGTTACAGGCTGCACCGCTGTAAAGCTCGCCGGCTTTTAGTCGTGGGGAGCCGTCACGAATAAAGAAGTTCTCAGTATGCCAAGGCATCTAGGAGGCGCATGTCCTTTAAACATACACCCGGCGTACATCTGGTTGGGGCTTTGACGACCCGTGGTCACTTTGGACGCGCCCATGTCCAATAGAAATGGAGGCGGAGGAAATGGCGTAGGCATCACGCGCAGAGCGTCTGGCGCAGTTGAATGGGAAGATAGCCCAGCTGGCAGGCCAAAAAAAAAGCTGGCGCAGCAAGCTTTAACGGGAACATCCAAAACAGCAGGAACAGACCTGGGTGCGGATCGGCCAGGGTATGGCCGAAATGGACGTGGTTCGGAAGCACTGCGGGTCTTGTTGGGAAACGATCTGCACTGCCAAGACGAAAAATTGGTTCGAGCTAAAAGGAAGAAAAATAGGCGGCAGTAACCTTTTTTAAAACAAGGGCGTTCTATTAAAAGACTAGAGAAATCGTCCATGGCACGTCCTGGCTTAATCTCCTGGCAAGGCGCTGTCGTGCGCTCAGGGGGTCAGTATTCATTCTCAAGCATATCTTATTCATCGGCGGGGTATTGGGCAGCATGGCATTAGTCGGCTGCGGCACAAAGCAAGGATCGCTATTACAGGGGTCGTCTACCACACCCAAAGCAACATCTCATTTTCATAAATCATCAACCCAAACGGCATCCCACACTCCAGTCTTGATTTCACTAAGGATGGTATCGTCTAATACGGGTTGGGCTATCGGCGCCAATGGATCCATTCTGCACACAACGAATGGCGGCGGCGTCTGGCATACCGTATCGTCGACGGCGGTTCAGCATGTAATTGAACGTGCGCTCGATCAGAAACAAATGCCCCTTACAAAAAACACGTTAATCACCGTAAATTTTCCTAGCAACGCAGTCGCATGGGTTGGTGTGAAAGTCGGCACTCATATACAAATATTCCAGACAAACGATGGCGGAACAAATTGGAACAGGTCAACACTCACGGCCCTTAAAACCACGAGTACCATTACATTGTCATCGACGAACGGGCAACGTGCGTGGGTCATGGATGCCGTGAACGGAATGGCTGGCTCCAGCACCACCAAATTATGGGAAACATCTGTTGGAGGCAGCCATTGGAATCTAGTCCAACACGGTTCTGCCCCTGCTGATGTCTCTATAACGTTCGACCTCAACGGCGTGGGTTGGGAGACAGGCACCACCCCTGTTTTTAACCAAATAGTCATGGCGCGGAGCTGTGATGGTGGCATTCACTGGAAACGAGAGCCGTGGACACTTCCGAACGGTCAATTTCAAGTAACCACCTTCACGCCCCAGTATGATGGTGTGACCCCTATCGTCCCCAGTTTATTGGTGAACCAGCACACTCAAAAACAGCAATGGATATTCCAGCGCTGGAATCCTACCGCCAACACATGGAACGCTCTGCCGACACTGCCTAAAAGCACGGACAAGGGAGTAAGCCCTCCGTTATCGGCTTTCGTCGGGAAAAATGGGTGGGTTGTAGGAAGCAAAACCCTGGGCTTAGTACAACACGGGCATTGGAACACTGAAAAATTGCCAACCGGGACTCCACTTGCCGTCTCGTTTGTAACCACTAAACGCGGCTGGCTATTGCAGGGACATCGTCATTCCTCAACGCTTTGGATGACAAACAACGGCGGGAATACGTGGGAAGAATTGAACTACCGCTAAAGCATCGCAAACAACAGCGGGATTACAGAAATGTTCTCTGAGTGCCCCGTTTCGTTTTTCTTCTTAAGCCGCCACAAGATTCCACTTACCGTTTTGATAGCCGGCATAGGGTGTAATGTCTTAGTCTTTGACTTCGTCAGACACCCCGTTTCCGTCTGAGAGTCATAATTGACTACGTACGCCAAGGCATCACCTAGTATCCCACACAACTGCTTCGCATGGCTAGTATTGAATTGGTCATCCGCACAGAATCTTGGGCAATCGGTCCCAACTACCAATTCAACTCTGGCGGTAGGACATGGCCATGCGCCTGGCAACTTCGGCCCGGGGTCGGATCTGTCATAACGGACCTTCTTGACCCGGCGGCCGCTAACCATAGAGAGGAAACTTTTGAAGAACAGTCCCTAAACGGGGATGCAACAACAGCACCTAGACCCCCATCTCTACACACTTTTTCCTCCATGCAAGCAAGGCCCAGTCACTTTGTAGGAGCCTGTCCAGCAATCGCTCAGAAAGGGTCGAATATCTTTTTGAGTCCCTCGACACGATTGGACGTTCCATATTATCCCATCGCTGTACACTGAAGTCGACGCCAAACTCAAAACTGTTTGCAAGAGAGGTGTACTAGCATGTCGACCGCACGAGCCCGCCATAAAGAAGGCACGGACCAGCCAAAAGGTCATCCGTTTCGCAATGTACTCCTGGTGTCACTCGTGGTGGCCGCCGTCATCTTGTGGCAGTTGGCGCCGATCATCCAGGGCCTTCACACGGTTGACGCGTTCTTGACACGCGCGGAAGGTCCGAGACGCATCATCGTGGGTCTGTTAAAACTGGGCTACCAGCACCTGATCGCATGGATAGCCTCACTGGTTCATCGGGTCCATTAAGACCGCGCCGCCTCGAAAATCACCGTAAAGTCAAAAACTTCAGAGGCGGCGCTTTACCGAAATCGGGCGTAAAGCCCCTGTCTTCAGACGGGATATGGCGCCATCCCGCCAGGTGTCGCGGATGACTCAGTGAAGTTTTAAATTCCCCCCAGACGTTTTGGGCTTGAAGGCTGCTGCGCCAAGTCCTGGAGCCAACCAGAACCACCTCTGCGCAATGCCTTAGCCTTAGACTGCAATCCCCCCTGCGCCAAAGCGACAGGCTAGCTCTTTGACCCCGTCCTACGTCTAACCTCCGGATTTCGTCTATCTGTTTATGCAGCTTTGCTGATCCATATTAGAGTTCTTTGTAGCTTATTATCATCTATTTAGTGCATAATAGGTGGTGAGAGGGGCTAGGGACATGAACGAAATCTTTCCCGTGGGAAGACCTGCATTAGCCGAGGACGTCGTGGACCGCAACACTTTTATGGATGAAACCGCCGTTCGCCTCGCCGACGGACAAAGCGTGATGATTGCTAGTCCTCGCAGAACCGGTAAATCTAGTGTTGCCCTGGAGATTTTGCGACGTCTCGCGAAAAGGGACTTCCTAACCGCCGCCGTCGATTTGTTCTATGTGGCGTCCATAGAGGAATTGGCCGCCAAAATATTTAAAGCGGTGGTGGAAACCGAAACTGGACCTCGCCGCCTCGCGGTGCACTCCCTCAAAACTCTGCGTGAATGGCTGCTCAGTCCAGAGATTCATGCGCGACTGCGAGAGTTCGAGGTCGGCGTGCTGCTGAGCCACCCGACCATGGAACCTTTAGAACTCTTAGAAACCGCACTAATCACCGCCGAAAATCTGGCGGCTCGCCGCGATCGCCGTATGATTATTCTCTTAGACGAGTTTCAGGAAATTGATCGTTTGGGGGGCGAATTGCTAGAACAGCGACTCAGGGCTTTGCTACAGCAACAGCGGCACACCGCCTATTTGTTTTTAGGAAGCCATACCACCTTGATGCAAACCCTATTCGCCGGCCGCGGCCGAGCTCTATATCGACTGGCCACCCTGTCCCCACTGCCTCCTATACCCGCCGACGCCTGGAAGGACTATTTGACCCAGCGGTTCGTATCGGTCGGATTACCCCTATCAAGTCCCGCCGAGCACCTTATTCTGGAGAAAACCGGCGGCCATCCGGCCGGGGTCATGGCGCTGGCATACGACGCCTATCTCCTCGGAAGAATCCGCGACCAAGCGGAGATTTCTTCCGACACCATCTTTGAGGCCTACGAAAACACACTCACCGCTCTCAGCCCCATTTACAACAGCCTTTGGGCAGAGATTCACCGAATCCGGCACGGCGACCTCGTGCTCAAAGCCATCACCAACGATGTGCCCCCTTACTCTTTGAGTTTGGCTCCGCACATCGTGCAGCGCGCCTTAAAAGCTCTCACCGACTCGTCCGTCCTGTATAAAGGTTCCGCGCGCGGAGACTATCGTTTGGTGGAGCCCATCTTTGGCGACTGGATCAAGCGACGGGGATAGCCTCCAACCGGTATGTCTTAGCCTCGGGTTGACCTTCTTGTCCCAGCAGGCGCGACTATCGGGTCCCATGCTGGTGGCGCCTGCGGGTAATTGCTTCCAGAACCCGTACACTAAGACCTGAGGCGGGGTTGGGTCGAACCAACAAGCCGCATAGCGACCGTTTCCGTTTTTTTTGCGCGCCCAAGCGCTTTTGAGATCCTGATATCACGAAGTCTTTGAGATGCCTTGCACCAAAGCCCGCTTTTTAGGAGAATAGGTACGATAACTATGGGAAGCCAAAGGGACCTTAATTGGTAAAAGGAAGGGATACCGCGTGGACGATGCACTTTCGTTCGATGTATTGGCGGCCAGTCTTCGCCAGGATACGCGTGACTTGGCGATGTTTAGCGAAGTCTTGGCCAAAAAACTAGAGGAGGCAGTGCCCACCTATGTGCGGGTCGAGCGGCAAGGTGGACTCTTTCAAAAGAACCCTCTGGTACGCCGCGTCCTGGTCACACTGGACGCTTGGCAATATATACTCGAAAACCAACGGGGCCGCGTCTCGACCAGTCGCGCGAAGACCGTGCGGGGGGTCGCGATTAAAACCGAGCCCATGGACTTGAACCCCTGGATTGATGCCCTTTCGCAAGAGCTTGTGGCCATGGCTAGTCAAGAATCTAGCGCCCGCCAGTCCTTAGAGCGTTTTCTGCTCGAACCCTAAAAGACGAAAAGAGGGAGTCCCCGCGTGAACCGACACCCGGATAGCCATGTCGTGCACATTGGAGTAGGACAAGACCCTCTGCATGGGGCGGTTAGTACCCCCATTTATCAAACCGTAACCTATCAACACCCCGGCAACGCGCTCGGCCCCTATGATTACTCGCGGACGGAAAACCCCACCCGCACCGCCTTGGCCGAGGGCCTCGCACTCCTCGAAGGAGGAGCGGGGGCCAGTCTCTTTGCCTCCGGCATGGCTGCGATTGTCGCACTCTTTCACCTTCTGAATCATGGCGACCATGTGGTCTTGACCGAAGACTTGTATGGCGGCACGTATCGTGTGTTAACCGATGTTTTTGGACGTTTGGGCGTGACGGCCAGCTTTGTGGACACGTGTCGATCCAAAGACGTCTTGGATGCATTGACGCCCACGACGCGCCTGATTTTTTTGGAGACGCCGTCTAATCCCCATTTATATGTCACCGATGTGCAGGAGATGGCCGGCATCGCCCACACGCACAACTCTTGGCTGGCGGTTGACAATACCTTCATGACTCCCTTGCGTCAGCGGCCTTTCGATCTTGGCGCCGACTTTGTCGTCTATAGTGCGACTAAGTATTTATCCGGGCACAACGATGTATTGGCCGGCGCCCTCATCGCCGCTGATCCCGACTTAGCCAAGCGAATCCAAGAATTAGCCAACAGCACCGGCGGGGTCTTGGCGCCGTTCGATGCCTGGCTGGTAATGCGAGGCATCAAAACCTTGGCGGTGCGGCTTGACCGCCAGGAAGCTTCTGCCAGGCACATCGCAAACTTTTTACTAGATCATCCCGGCGTGGGTCCGGTCTACTTTCCCGGGCTCGACTCCCACCCAGGCCACTCTCTACAAAAACATCAGGCGCGCGGACCCGGCGCCATGGTGACGTTTCAGTTAAAAGCTGGGCGCCGCCATGCCGAGTTCATGGACGCCCTGAAGCTTATTTTACCGGCGGTCTCTTTAGGCGGTGCCGAGTCACTCATCACCCACCCCCTCACCGAGACCCATCGGGAGTTGCCTCCCGACCGCTTGCAATCCCTCAAAATTGGGCCCGGCCTCATGCGGCTCTCCGTCGGACTCGAGCACCCAGACGATCTTATCCAGGACTTGGACGCCGCGTTAGATCGGATAAAGGAGTCGTAAACATGGCCGCGAATGATCGTGAAACCAGCTTCATCCACACCGGTGAAGAAAAGGACCAAGCCTTTAAGGCGGTCGTTCCCCCCGTATACAAAGCCACGACCTACCATCACGCCGACCCTTGGGACCCCCCGCCCTATGACTACGCCCGGTCGGGAAATCCCACCCGCCAGGCTTTTGAATCGGCCTTGGCCAAACTCGAGGGCGGCGTCCAGGGCTTCGCCTTCTCGTCTGGCATGTCGGCCATCACTGCGGCCCTGATGCTATTTAGTGCCGGGGACCATCTTTTGGTGACAAAAGATTGCCAGGGGGGAACCCAACGCGTGTTACGCGACGTCTTTAGCCGGTTCGGCATTGAGGTCAGTTACGTCAATACGGACCAGTTGGAGGAGCTTCAGAGCCAGCGGCAGAACAATACCAAGGCCGTCTTTGTCGAAAACTTTTCCAATCCTTTTTTGCGGGTGACCGATATTGGGCAGGTGTCTGAATGGGCTAAGTCCTGGGGACTTTTAACTCTGGTCGACAATACCTTTCTCACACCATATCTCCAAAGGCCTCTATCATTGGGCGCGGATCTGGTGATTCACTCCGCCAGCAAAATGATCGCCGGACACTCCGACGTTACGGCAGGAATCGCGGTGGCGTTAGAGCCAGAACTGGCGCACCACCTATATTTCATTCAGAATGCTACCGGAATGGCGCTATCCCCTGACGACGCCTATCAGGCCTTTCGCGGGCTGAAGACCTTGCCACTTCGCATGGATCGCGCCCAAGCGTCCGCCTTGACGCTGGCCAAGGCGCTGACTGATTGGCCCGAGGTCACCCAGGTCTACTATCCCGGCCTTGTGACCGACCCCGGTCATGAGACCGCACAGCGCACCGCCAACGGATTTGGCGCCATGTTAAGCTTTCGCCTGGAGTCGCCTGACCGAGTGCGCGAGATGGTCAAGCGACTGCGCCTTACAGTCATCGGGGCGGGATTTGGCGGAGCCGAGACCAGCATCTCGCTTCCCGAACTGCACTGCCATGCGGCTCTCACAAGAGAGGAACGCTTTGAACGCGGGATTACGTCTAATATCGTGCGGGTTTCCGTGGGACTGGAAAACTCGGCTGATATTGTCGCGGAGTTTCAACGGGCTATCCACTTTCATCAAAATACAGCGCGGCGGATCCCTCGGCCTTGAGGCCGGGCGTAGTACCCCCCTTCGGGGATCCACGACCGAAGGGTGGAGGAGTCGGGTGACAGAAGCTCCCCGGTTTTCCCGGTCTGATTGCAATCTCACTAACTAGGGGATGTGATAGCACTAGTGACTGTTTGGCGGTGTGGGCGATGGAACTCACCTTGACCGCTGTCAAGGCCAATTGTATCCCACGCCGGAGCAGGCGGCGTTGCTCCAGTAGACCACTGACGCCTATCGCCAGGGGTGCAACGGGGTCTCGTGCGTCGTCCAGACGACGCACTGCCTGCAACACGCGGTCCTCCACTCCGAGACCTCCCGGCCCTTGCGGGCGCAATTTGGCTTGCGATCCCAGATGGCGCCATCGGTGAGTAAGACCGTCATGGCCCGCTACAAGAGTGTTCTGGCCAATAGCCAGCCTTGGACGCACGTGCAGTTTACCGAACCGGCCCGCGACCGCGTCGGAACCCGAGACTATTCGTTAAAGACCTCGCGGGATCTCCATCAATACGCTGGCCGATCGGGTCCTCGACCTCCTTGCGATACAAGGGATAGAGCGGTTTTTCGATGGCCCCTGGCAGTTGGGGACCGCCCATCTAGTGCACCGCTAGGGACGTTGGTTGCTCCCTGTGCCGATGACCCAAGCGATGGCCGAGACAGATCTGGCCCCGATGCGTCCGGAGGTCGGTCTGGACACGGGCATCAACTTTTTCGTAACGGCCTACGATTCTGCGGGCCGGACCCCGTTTTTCCCGGCCGCTATAGGGCTCACGTCAAGAAGCTCCGACAGACTTTGCAACACCGGCAGACACCCTCTGCCCGGCAGCGCGACCGATACACGGCCGTGGCGTGGGCATTTGACCCACTCCGTCAGATGCTCGCATCATCGATGAAGCCCAAAGCCTCCCGGGTGTCATGGTGCAGGAGCTGCGTTATGTCCTCAACACGGGGATGGATGCGCTCACGCCGTTTACCGGTATTCTGGTGGGCCAACCGGATTTGCGGGCCACCCTACGCCTGAAGATCTTCGACGCGATTCATCAGCGGATCGGGTTACGGTTTCACCTGACGGGGCTCACCGAAGCGGATACGGCCGCTTACGTCGCCCATCAATGCCGCCAAGCCGGGGTCGAGTGTCAACGACAAGTTTAAAATCCCCAATAAGGACAATTCAATTTCCCTAAAAACGGTAGTTGAATTTCCCTAAAAACGCCAGTTAAAAATCCCTAAAAACGGTAGGGTAAATTCCTCAAAAACGGT
>JAJZXX010000172.1 GCA_021806205.1 Bacillota bacterium
CCCGCATATACGCGTCGAATTCTCGACGCGCTTCAGATCCCGGTCAACCATCGGTACGTTTGGGATCCCTCGGAATAGGGGCCAAAAATTCTACATTTTTAAGCAAGTTGACCTGCGGAGGCTGAGTATTAATTTATGGCGGGCTGGGAGAAAAGCAGGCACACATGGTAGCAGTTTTTGGACACCACAAATTGGCTAAGAGGAGCTGCAAATGACTGGTTAGATGATCAGGTTACGAACCGAATCTCCTTGCGTCATAGCGTTGATTCGGTACTGGTCCAAATCCGCCGTCGTTTAATCCGTCGGGGCATTTTGGGTGATTTCCGCTTGGGAAAATGGTTTCCGTCATCTTTACCAGCGGTGGGGTGCATCCGGCTCGTCCACCAACCCGGACAGGCCGCGGGTCCTAATCTCCTCACGCTCTAAACGTGCCCAGTGTTTTGAATCCACGGTCCAGTTGGCGCCTCTTTGAAACAAGGCCATGGGTATTGGGACATGGAGATTTTGGGATAATCCGATCAACCCCCCCCCCCGGCCCTGAGCGCCGCGCGCCCGAATTTCCACCCGTTCAGTCGCACGATCGCCACCTCTACTGACCAGTATCCCCAGGTCCTCGTGAGTTAGTCTACGCCTACCAGAGACTCGCCGATCCTGCGGCCATGCCATTTACGGGCGTAATTGCACCATTCACCCCCGCCTTTCACCCATTCACCGCGGCCACCGTTGCCCAAGGTCCAGAGGATCGATACAATAAGTCAATTCGTCTGAGGAGGGTTCTACAATAATGGCACAATTATTAACCGGACAGTTCATCGCGGGCGGCGACGGCATCCAACTATCATCGGACGGTCGTTTTATCGAAGCGCCAAGTGGGGATCGACTCCCGGTTAAGAATCCGGTTACCCAGGCGGTCATGGGCACATTACACATCTACAGCCCCGCCGATATCGACGCGGCCGTCGATAGGGCACGTCTTGCGGTCAGCGCCTGGAGCGATCGCCCGTTATCCGAGCGCGCCGCCCTGTTGCATCGCTGGGCGGATCGGATTCACGCCGACGCCCAACCCTTAGCGGATGTACTAATGGACGAGATTGCCAAAAATGCGCAGGATGCCCTCGATGAGGTACACCGGTCGGCTGATTATATTCACTATACCGCCGAGGAAGCCCTGCGCTTGCATGGGGAAGCGTTGCTGAGCGATGCATTTCCCGGACAGCGCCGCAACAAAATCAGTCTGACCAGCCGAGTCCCGGTTGGGGTGGTTCTTGCCATCCCGCCCTTTAACTACCCCATCAACCTCGCCGTGACAAAAATTGCCCCCGCACTCATGATGGGTAACACCGTAATCGTCAAACCACCCACGCAGGGGGCATTTTCCGGTCTGAACATCATCGCGTTGGCCTATGACTCCGGTATTCCCACCGATGCATTAATTCCCGTGATTGGACCCGGGTCCACGACAGGCGATGTCCTAGTGCGCCATCAGTTCATTAACCTCGTGAGTTTTACCGGATCCAGCGAAACGGGTGCTCACATTGCGCAACAGGTGAAAATGGTGCCTTTGCAACTTGAATTAGGCGGCAAAGATGCGGCGCTGGTATTGCCCGACGCCGACATCAATCGGGCGGCCGATCACATCGTCAGTGGTGCCTTTGCCTACTCGGGACAGCGTTGCACGGCAGTTAAACGCGTGTTGGCACTAGCGTCCGTTGCCGACCTTTTGAACCCGGCACTCGTTGAGCGGGTCGAGCGGCTAACCGTCGGCACCCCTTCCGAGAACGCTATCATTACGCCACTCATTAGCATGGCCAGCGCGGACTATGTGTGGGACCTGGTCGACGAAGCGGTGCAGCAAGGCGCCAAACCACTCACACCGCTGCAGCGCGATGGTTCCCTGATTTATCCCATCATCCTCGACCACGTTGAGTTGTCTATGCGCATCGCCTGGGAAGAACCTTTTGGACCGGTATTACCCATCATTCGGGTATCTTCTGTGCCGGATGCGATCGAGGTCGCAAACCGGTCAGAATATGGGCTGCAGGCCGCTCTGTTTACGAAAGACATTGCTCAAGCTATTCAGATTGCCGAAAAACTGGACGTGGGCACCGTGCAGATTAACGGTAAAACCTCGAGGGGGCCGGACCACTTCCCATTCGTTGGTACCAAGGCTTCGGGAATGGGAGCCCAAGGCGTGCGTCACTCCCTCCTGGCCATGTCCCGGGTCAAGTCCGTAGTGCTTAATCTCTAGCCTAAAGCATCTCGCACGCGATAGGGGTAGACCCCACGACCGGACATAACGCCGCCCCAAAATACGGGGCGGTCGGTCACCCTGACAGAAAGGGTCACGGGGGCAAAAACCGCTAGCCAGATCCCCTGTGGTGGAAAAAAGCAACTCGGGAACGCAGTACTGCCGGTTACCGTTTTACTCAGAGCGGATTGGCAATCACTTAGCCATGATCCTTACAAGACGGCGACCACCAAACCAATAAAGAGGAGGTAAAGGAGGCCAGGGGCCAATAGCTCCCGTGCCTCTAGTACTCCGTCGCGCGCCCGGGCCAGACTCCAGCATCCGGCAAGCCAGGCTAGTAGAGCTGTCCCCGTCTCCCATAGGGAAAAGTGCCAAGGCGTCAGCCATAAACCTAAAGCCGGTACCAGCGAAGCCTGAAATGCCAGCGCCCCGGTGACATTACCCACCGCCAAGCTATCCTTGTGACGCCTCAACCAAATCACACTATTCAACACTTCGGGGAGTTCGGTCGCCAACGGGGTCACGATAACCGATACGAGAAATCCGCTAACGCGAATCCACCCGGTCACTTGACTTAACGCAACAACAAAAAAGTGGGCCCCAATAATGAGACCACAAAGGGCTAACCCCACCTGGGATAAGATCAGAAAGATCCGGGGATTGGGAGCGCGACTTAAATGCAACCCTTGGCTTGGCGGATCGGATTCCAGGGTATGTCCTTGCCGCACCAATCGCCAAGCGTGTGCTCCATACCCGAAGACCAGTGCCACGCCAATGAACGGGTGCCACGAGGCCGGCAAAAAGGCCGCCACGACCGCGATACCAAAAGCCGCCAGATAAAAGCGGAGGTCACTCACCGTGGCCTGTGTCAAATCCCTTAGTCCTGCTTTGTGTCCTCTGCTCCAATAGACACCCAATCCGATCACGGCAAACCCCAATGTCGATAGCATGAACGGCGCACCCAAAATGGCACCAAGTCCAATCGCCTCTTCATGAGGGGCCTTAGCCAACACAAAGGCCATGAGGGGAACCAACGTTTCCGGCAAGGCGGTGCCGAGGGCGGCCAGCAACGAACCGGACACCCCATCGCCGAGCCCCCAGCGATACCCTAGCCATTCCACACCATTGGTGAAATAGCCGGCGGAGAGTACAATCATTAGCATCCCGGCTATTACCAAGATGGTTAGCGACAACCCTATCCCTCCTAATACCAATCACTACACTATATGGAGGGGATGACCCGTCAGACCGAAGGAAACTGGAAGGTTTGTTGCCGTAAGGCTTCGTACAGCGAAATGGCGACGGCGTTAGATAGATTTAAAGAACGCACCCCGCCAGTCATGGGAATCACCCGCAAGCGGTCTTGATTGCCCTCCAAGATTTTAGCCGGAAGACCCCGGGATTCGCGCCCGAACACCAAGACGTCATCAGGGCCGTAAAAAGCCTCATGATAGGGTGTCCCGCCATGCGAGGTAAAGAAATGAAATGGCCCCGCGCCGGTAATCGACTGCACCAGATCCTCCCAGTTGGAATGGATCGTAAGATCCACGAGTCCCCAGTAATCGACGCCGGCACGCTTCAGGTAACGATCAGACAGCGAAAACCCCAACGGTTCAACCAAATGAAGCCGGGTGCGGGTGGCAGCGCAGGTCCGAGCAATGTTGCCGGTATTGGGAGGGATTTCGGGCTCTACCAAAACAACATGCAGTGACGTAACCTCCTCTAAGTTTTTAGGAACGTTGGGCTCTTTCGTGAAACAGGGCCAACAAGGACTCGGTCACCGGGCCGGCAGCCTCCGCGATTCGTCGCCCATCCACTTCGGTTACGGCTAACACTTCGGTGGATGTGCCACTCAGAAACACTTCGTCAGATTGATAGAGCTCATCGACGGTAAAAGGCTCTTCGAGGACACGATAGCCTTCATTTTTGGCGATCTCAATAATCACGGCACGGGTTATCCCTGGTAGAATATAATTGGTCACGGGGGCGGTTTGCAATACACCTTGTTTCACGCGAAAGATATTCGCCGACGTTCCTTCCATGACCATGCCGTCCCGAACGAAGATCGCATCGTAAACACCCCGGTCAGCCGCTTGGCCGCGCGCCAACACGTTCGGTAAAAGTCCGATCGTCTTTACCCAAACCTTGGCCCATCTATCGTCCGTGACGGTAATTACGGCCACCCCGCGTGCGACCACTTGCGGGTCGATAGGCTCTACGGGACGCACCCACATCAAAATCGTTGGAGCGAGCATTCCCGGAGTAGGCGGCGTGTGAATTCGCCGTTGCACACCCCGGGTAATCTGAATATACAACGAAGCTTCTCGGCCAGGGTTGTCCGCAACCAATCGCTCCCGCGCCCGGACTAGATCATCTCGGGACACTCCTGCAATCTTGAGAGCATTCAGACTACGGTAAAGACGATCAATATGACAGTCCCATTCAAAGGGACGCCCGTTATATAGGTGGACCACTTCGTATACACCGTCAGCAAACAAGAATCCGCGGTCGTCAATCGAGATATGGGCCTGGGATTCCTCCATAAACTCACCGTTCAGATAGACAATCGACACCCAGTACCCTCCTTGTTAAATTGTTAAATTTTCCCTAGATGCTCCGACAAAATCTCGTGCGCCTCCTCGGCTTCTCCGCCCGGAACCCGCACCTCAATGCTACCGCGTCCATCCTCATGGACTTCGACCGTTTTTAGGGTGACCAAAAGACCCTCATCTGACAACAGCTTTTGCACTCTCTCCGCGACCCCGACGCTTGGCGCAATGTAGACCACCGTCCACATCGTCCTTCCCCCTTTTGTTCAGGTTGACTATCCTAACGCGGAACAACCAGCAAGCATCAATCTCTGTCTTGACAGGGTATGTTATGGATTAGGTCGCAATATTCCTGCTTATGGCGAACGAAAAGTTTAAAATTCCATCGGCACTTCGACTTTATTGCCTTCCTCCTGTTGCGTCTTTAAAAAGGATAAGATGGCCGCCACTAACGCAATCGCCGCCAGAACCAACAACGCATAGCGCATGGTTGGCACCCAAGCCGCCCTCGGGCCTCCGATCAGCTGTCCGCCATAGGCCGCCAGAAATCCCGCCATCAATGTGCTCGACACAGCCGTCCCAAAAGCCATGCCTAACGACCGCGACATATTGAGTATGCCGCCGCCTACGCCCAACTGCTCCATCGGCAATGCCCCCATCACTGAACTATTGTTGGGTGGCGTAAACATTCCCAGTCCGACCCCTACTAACAATAGGCCAATAATCATGACAACGAGATTAGCGTGGATTGCCATGGTCACGGCCAATAATCCCGCACCCAAAGCGCTTGACGCCATCCCTACGGTCGTCAGCATGCGCGGTCCGTAACGGTCGGCCAACCCGCCCGCCTGAGGTGACACGAGTGTCATGCCCACCGGAACGGCTGTCAACAGCAAGCCTACGATCGCCGCCGGATACCCACTGACCCGTTCAAAAAAATAGGGCATGAGGAAGAGCACACCGAACATCACCAAATAACTCAAAAGCCCAGTGATGTTACCAATGGTGAATACCTTCAGGCGAAACAATGCCACATCCACCAATGGGGCTTTAAAACGTTTCTCGCGCAGAATAAATGCCCAGACCAACACCACCGCCACAGCGAATAAGGCTAGCACTAACGGAGACGTCCATCCCATGTGAGGTGCTTCGGTGACAGCCATCATAATCGCCACGAGGGCAGGGCTAAACATGAGGGCGCCCCACCAGTCAAACGTGGTAACGCCACCAGTCATCTTGTCGCGCGGCAAAATGACGGCCGCCATAAGGGTTCCAATAATGCCGACCGGCACGTTCACGTAAAAAATCGCGCGCCAACCAAATAATCCAATCAGCGCCCCACCCACGGCCGGACCCACGGATAGTCCCACAGCTTGGGCGGAACCCTGAAACCCGATGGCCCGGCCCCTGACATTGGTGGGCACCGTGGCAGTGATGATTGCCACGGAATTAGCTTGCAGCATCGCGGCACCGGCCGCCTGAAACACCCGAGACACAATCAAAAAAGGAAGACTCGGCGCTGCACCACAGGCCGCCGAGCCGATTATGAAGATCACGAACCCAAAAGTATAGAGTAGTCGACGCCCCAACATGTCGGCTAACCGCCCGAATAAGGTTAATAGGGTCGCTAACGTCAAAAGGTACGAGATAAGCACCCATCCTGTCACCCCAGGACTCGCATGAAAGGAATGGGACAACGTGGGCAAAGCCACATTGACAATACTGGCGTCCACTGCCGCCATAAACGCACCGATACACACCGTTCCAACCACATACCACTGGTAGCTGGGACGGGACGTAAAACGGGACAACGGCAGCGACCGCCAAAATGCGCGGATACTTCCATCCCGCGCTGCGTCGCTCGACATAAAAGCCCCTCCTCAGCAAAAATATGAAAGACCTCAGCGATACCTGGGCCTCTATGACTTCATTATCCCATCGCTGGCGCGATAAATCTATCGCCTTAGACAATAGCAGCACCTTAAAATTGTGGTAGCGCCCCTCCCCGCCAGGGTGAATAGCCGACACGCTGTGCCTTTCTCCAACCTGGCGCCCGGTTGAGCCCGGGCTGATTGCCGGATCAGGCGTTGCTCAAAATGTCCCATGTTGGCCTTAACCGACGAATCGACTCTAATCGCATCCGTCCCACTCCATTGATCTTGAAGCGGCTAATCCCGTGCAAACCATTCGGACGTTCGAGTGCCTGAGAGCCAACAGCCCGGCAACACCGGTCGCTACGAAGGGAATATGTGCCAGAAATCTTTGGATTCACTTTCACCAAAAGGAGTGCGCGCTCCCCGGTGTCGAACAAGACCGACACGTCGTCAAAAAAGACATGTGCGGCGGGTCCGGCCCGATCGTGCGCACCGTCCCAGCCCACAACCTAAAGGGTGTCGAGGGCCTGGGCTCTTCGGAGAAGGTTATGAGGGGCAGGTGATAGACCCAAAGGAGCGTCCTCAAGCCCTGTACCAAGTGCGCATGTGATGAGACCAAACCGACGACGCCACCACTCTCTGGCACCGAACGTCGCCGAGAAATTCATTGACGATGGGGAGTAGGTGCAATCCGTTCAAAGCCGAATCAGCAGGAGAAATGCCAGATCAAACCCGGAGCTCTTAAGACTGCCAAGGTCTAGGCGTCTAACGAAGGACGAGCTACCCGCGGTCGGTCATCCTGACGCATACCAGGCATCCCAGAATTCAGACCACCTGTCAGAACATCAAACCCAATCCATCGGCCACACTGGGGAAAATCCCAGCCCCCCGCGCGACGGTAGTGAACAACGCTTGACATTCTCCCCACTGAAGCCACTGAAGCCAGGGGTTTTACGGCGCAGTTGAGAATCCTCAACACTAGCCAATTTTGGTCGACCCAGCAACCGAAACCCCGGAATTAGTTCACGTCGTCCAAAAGCTGGAACAAGGCTTCGCGTGACTCCACCGATGCAAGATTCCTGGCCACTATCGATAGTTCCGGATCGGTGAGACTCTGGAGTCGTGTGGTTACATTCGCAGGCAACTCACCAAAGCGCGCCGTCATCACTTCCAAGAGAATCTCGAACCGACCTTGCACTCGACCCTTCGCCTCACCCTCTTCAAGCCCCTCTGCACGACCCTCTGCATGACCCTGCGCAAGCCCCTTCTTCCAGCCGCGCTCAATCGCTTCCCGTTCCAACTCCGTTATCAGATCATTCATCCGAATCACCTCTTTCATTGATTTTAGCACCTTGGGATCGACGAGGGAAGCCGTGAGTCCGATAATCAAGGCGGAGGCCAACCGTCCCGTCTCCCCAGCCACGGTGCTCGCCAACTGGGTGGATGCCAGGGCTCTCGCGTCTTGAGAGCGCGGATCATCCATAAACGGGAAAAAGGCCAAGTCCATCACGTCTCGTTCCGACCACGCATCGGGGGGGAGTTTTCTAAGTCGGTCCCAGACCACCTGGCCGTTCTTATCGGCGATAAAAATATTGGTAATCCTAAAATCAATTGAGCCGAGCTCCAGCCGTTTGGGAGCGTTCCGCACTTTGTTCAGATAAACAACGACTGTCCGCACCGGTTGTCGGTAGTGCACAGTGAGCGTGGCGGCATATTCGAAAAATCGATAGAGATTGGGCTCGCGGGTCGACTGAAATTCGAGGTGCATGAGCGTATGATCATCCAACTCAAACACTTGATCCAAGAGACGTTCCTGGATGGAGATGAGCGGAACAGCCGAGGGCCGTGTGGCGATGATCCGCATACCGGTCAAACCGTACCACTCGGTCAAACTGGATTGGAACACATCGCCGATCATCTTTTGAACCAGATCTTTCGCCTCGCGGGAAATGCAATCGTCCAATGCGATGCTCCTTTCTCACAATCGCCCTGCCAGATCCATCTTAGGGCGGCCGGTACGGGGCGTCGAGAAAAACGGCCAGTGGTGTCGAACGATTTATTCGCTTGGCGGATTCCCCAGAATACGGTTTTAGCATGATAGCGGTCTGCCAGCGTCATCATAGACCAGACAAAGCGGGATTTGGCGCCAAGGAGACCTGAAATTTCAACATA
>JAJZXX010000052.1 GCA_021806205.1 Bacillota bacterium
CCTCCTTTGCTTGAGAATTGGCTGGCGAAACCATTTCTCAGTATAGCAATGGAGGACTTTAACATCATGCCTCACGGCTTCTCCTATTCAGTTCTCCCACGCATAGCGTGGGGCTTAATGTTTGAGTTAAGCCGGCAGGTCGCCGACCTTCCCGTCTATCCCATGGTCAAAAAGGCCTTGGCCTACCTCGTCCAAAACGGCCCGGTCACCCAGGAAGAACGCTGGGAAGAAGATGGCGGTTACTCGCCGTCCACCTTGGCCGTCATGATCACCGCCTTAGTGTTAGGCGGCCAGTTGGCCCGCGAACACGGTGAGGACGACACCGCAGTGTTCGTCGAAGCGGTCGCCGATTATTGGGCGGCGAGTATTGATCGCTGGACCTTTACCGAACAAGGCACCGCCGTTCCTGACCACCCGCGCCATTATGAGCGGATTCATCCGGTAGCAACGACCGCCGAAGGTGGAGACATTCATAACGGCTACGTTCCCATCAAGAATTTGCCGGGCGGACAGGTGCTGTTTCCCGAAATCGTGGTCATTGACGGAGGATTTTTGGAACTGGTGCGCTATGGGATCAAACGTCCGAACGACCCGCACATCGCCGATTCAGTCGCGGCCTACGACACCGGACTGAAAACCGATATGCCGTACGGCCCGGTTTGGCACCGGTACAACCATGACGGCTACGGAGAGAATGAGAAGGGGGAGCCCTATACGGGAGTCGGACGCGGCCGGGCGTGGCCGCTTTTGACCGGTGAGCGCGGCCACTACGCCCTCGCCCAAAGCCAAAGCCAAAGCGCCGAACCCTATCTTCACGCCATGGAAGCGGCGGCCACCGAAGGCGGCTTGATTCCGGAGCAAGTCTGGGATGCCCCGGATATTCAAGAGCGCGAGCTCCTCTTCGGTCGGCCGACGGGATCCGCCTCGCCCTTGGTGTGGGCGCATGCAGAGTACCTGAAACTGCTCTATGCCGAGGAGATCGGACGCCCGGTCGAACACTACGCGCCAGTGGCCGAGCGCTACGCCAACTTTTAGCGGCTCTAAGGTCGCATTCTGGCAATTTAACCATCAGATCCAGCATTGGACCGCAGGCACCGAACGCATCCGCATTGTCGTGCAGGCCGCCGCCCGTCTGGTCTACACGATAGACGACTGGAAGACCGTCCGCCAGATCGACCTTACTCCCGCTCCACTCAGTGGCTGGTACGCCGACGTTGCGCTCAAAGAAGGCGTACAGGAATTGGAATTCACCTTCTACTGGATCGACGCCGGGAGCTGGGAAGGACGGAATTTGAGGATAGAAAGCGAGATGATCTGAGAAAGCTCCGGTAGAGGTGCTGGGTGCGGCGCGAAATCCGGTCGAGTGGTAATGGCGGCGTCGATTGCAGCCTGGCCGCCAACTTTTAGCGTGTCCCGGGTCATCCCACAGCTTCACGCTGGCCCGGGCCAGCGCATCCGCATCGAATCCGCCGAACGGCGTTGGCACGGCCGAGGTGCCAAATGCCCGCGTGTTTGTTCACGGCGGTCTGGGTTGCACTGGCTCGGAATCCGGCCACCAGGACGGAACCGGAACCTCCCGCAGGTGATTCCCGGATCCCATAGACGGGACGCTTCGTGGCTCTCCTAAAAGCACAAGGGTCCAAAACCATTGGACGGCTGGGGCCAGCACTCCTTGGGAGGCTTTAGGATCAGCAATCCAATCCCGGATGCGGTTCCAACCATACGTTTGAAAACACCATTGGATATCATCCCAAGTTCCGAGTTGCAAAATGGTGGCAATAATAACGTTGGCGTTACGTTGGATGTCCAAACGCTCGACGTCATAACGATGAAATAGGGGACAAAGTCGCTCTGGCAGATTCACAGCCTGGGCCCCCCTGGTTTCGGTAACGATGGAGGTTTTGACGAGGCAAGCACACGCTGAACATAAATGCGCACGACGTTTTGAAGGTCACGGCTAATATCGTCAAAGGATTTTGAGGTAGTGAGCGCGCCGACGGCTTGTTCGATGTCCTCCAGGTCTTGTGTATAGGTCAGTTGTTGTAGAAAAAGTCGCGGAGAAAACTGCTCGCCGTAGAGTTTTTTCGCCGCGATGACAATTTCGTCAAGATTAAGCACCGGATGGGTGAGCGCGTCGTGAAGATCGATATAATCACGGGCTCTCGGCCGCCGACCAATCGTGTATGCCTTCTGGATGACAATATCCCGAAGGTCGGCTATCTGCAGATTTCTCCAGGTGAGAAAAGGAAAGTGATGGGAAAATGGATAGGCCAAGAAGGTCACATACACCTGGTCGAGCTGATAATGAATTTGGTCTGCAGTGCGTTCGAGGATTTCAACCGACGAAAAGCGCTGATGTAAGGTAGACATCGAGGGAATTCGGGGAAGGGTTTGAGAAGGCGCTTGGGTAAAGAAATCAAGATCTTTTGACCGTCGGTGTCCGCGTTGCAGGGCATAAGCAGTCCCGCCCGCGAGGTAAAAAGCACGAACCGCAGGAATGTGGGCGAGGTGATCGGCGACTTCGGCAACGCCTGGCGGTAAAACGGATTCGTTCATATCCCTGCCTCCCCACATAGGGTCTAAAGTCTTGCTACTAGTATATTCGCCTGCTGGAGTATTGCAAAATCCTGGCATACTCTGGGCCATGAATGGGGTGCGAAAATGTCGCGCTCACAGTGGGGAAATCGTGGCCTTTTGAATAGCTGTCCGTGGCGCTGTCATCCGGCCAAAGCGGTCGCCGATCGGTGAGTCCCAGCTATGTTGACTGGGCACCGCAATGTTTCCGAATCGGACCGTGGTCTCCTTCGCACCACGATCCACCGGTTCGTGATAATTCCAGTCCGCGCCACGGCTCCGTCGCTTGCCTCGTCAGCGTGTTCAGAGTATCCTTGCATTGTTTCCGTCATCCGTGAATGCGGCTCCATTGAAGAAATGTCATTCAGGGAAGTCGAAGATGAAAGGATATCCTTCCGCGCTATTAGCGCGGCTCCAATTCCAACAAGAGTGGACGCCAGGCGCATCCACTCTTGTTGGCCGCATAACCGTCTTAACTGATGATAGCTATCAGATCCCCCGTCACCCTCAACACGCGGATGATCCAAACTGCACTGATCGCGGGATGTCCAAACATTCACCCAGATGGATGCTTGACTCTTACTTTATCTTAATCGGTCGACAGGGTGGGCATCGGGACCCAATCGTTCGCCAATGACCGACGGACCTACACCGGAACAGCGGGTGTAAAGTTTCGGTATTTGCCTTGGGTAATGCGCTCGCTCCGATAGACCTCAACGATGCCCCTAGCCCGTAATGGCTCTCGTGGAGGGTTCGGTGACTGAAGCTCCTGCAAGGCCAGGAGCGACGCCACGATATCCATGTTCAAGGCTCCTTCCCAAATCGGCCACGTCCAGAATACGGTTCCGTCTCGTTGTCGACTAAAGCCTGTCGTTTCCAACCGACGTCCGACGGGCATTACCGGCATCAGTGGTAACCCCTCGACGGCAAGACGGTACGCACCCCATACGGTGCGTACCGGGTCCCCGGATGGCTCTTCCCATCGCAATGCATAACGACGATCGTCGGCCGGATCCCAACGCAAGCTCAACCCTTCTTGCTGATAACGCCATTCAGAAAACAGTGCCTGGCGGATATGATGGGCCCCAGTTTGCTGCGTTAACTGTAATATGAACTTTAAAAAGTGTTGATGGCCCGCGCCACTCATCGTTCGCAACGCAGTATCTTGGACCAGCGGACTATTCCTGACCTTTTCGTCTACCAGGACATCGCTGGCAAACGCAGCGACGAAGTCGCCTAAGCGACGGTCGCCCCGGCCTTGGTCTTGTGCCTTCAGAGCGAGGCTACGAAAGATGTCTGCCGTTACCGTTAAGTCTTCAGCAAAGGTGAACACGGCATGCCCGTCCATTTGCCGTAGCTGGTCCTGTAGCCTTCGAATTAATTCGTCCTGATCGCTTTCCCATGAATCGATTCGCAAGAAAGGCCGCCAACCGGCGTCACGCTGAGCCCAGCCCATCGCCACACTGTGGTTCGGCCAGGCCAGCGTCGCACTCCTTAACGTTCCCAATGCCGCCAAAAATGCTAGGGGATTGCCTCCACTTAGCCCGCGCAAATACCACTCAGCCACCGCTCACCACCTCCCTTTGGGCGGCATCCAGTTGCTCCGCTTCACTCCTTCGATGATCGGCCAAGCGCACAATGGCTTCGAGCCACGCCAAGCCCCACCAGCCATAATGGCGAATCAGGCACCAAAACCGGTCGGATATCCCCGAATCCAGCCGTTCGAGTACAGTACTGCTATTCGCACGGAGCATTTGCCCTTCAAACGGCACCGTGACCGTACACGGGGAACGATCCTCCGCGACGGGGGCAAACGGTCTGCAATATCCGTGGTGACTTGCCACCAGGTGCAACACCAGCATTCGCCGCAATTTCTGTGATGAGCTAGCGGGCAAAAGCGTGGGTTGAGACTCTAGCAATCGAACCGACAAGAGTTCGTGACGTCCCCCCTTAGGATATCCGACATTCTCGCGTACATGGACGAAGGCAGAGCGCCCCTTTGGCATCTCATCCGATTTGGCCAGGACTGTCCCGTCTACCCAGGGGTTTTCCCCATGCAGTAGTGCTTGGAAACGTGGATCGGCCTTCCCCAAATCGTGGGCACGGGCAGCCAGCGTCACAGCGTCAACAATTTGGGGCGCAAGGCCCATTGCCTCGGCGAATCGCCTGGCGTATTCCGCCACGCCCTTGAGATGCTCCGGCAAGGAAACCCGCACGGTGCCCGAAGCCGTCGCATCATCTTCGTCGCTGAAATTGCTGCCCCGGACTACCAAACCGTTGACTGGGTGCAACGCAATATTCCGCGGCAAATGCCGATCTTGAGCTATGTGGACGGCGATCTTGGCAAGCCATGACTGCGGAGTCTCCGCCGCCAAGAGCGTTAGCGTGTCCCGTACCATGACCCCAAGCCCCTCTGGATCCGCTTCCAGGAAGGAAGGACCCTCCGTACATAGTTCCATGAGCCTGCTCTTGGCTTCCCCGGTTTGCCATTGCTCAACAACCTTTAAATGTAGGCGCAGGATAGGTGCTACGTTGGCATGTACACGAGCCCGCTCTCCCCAATCGCTGACGACCCATCCAGCCCGTTGAGGCACGTCGCCCAATGCGCCAACCTCCCCAAGCTCGGCAGGTATGACCAGTACGTCGCCAGGGCGCACTGCTCTGGCATCGCTAACGACTTCCGCGTCATCCCGACCGAGCCAGCGTATTACCGGCCGCTGATCATGAGCATTCCCCGGTTTCCCGGAGGAGGCGTCTTCGCCGCGTTCTTCTACGGCCCCTTCCAAATCGCCGTCCAGTGATTCCCCTTCCTTCTCCGTCATCCAACGTCTCAGGGTATTAATGGGCACCGAAAGACACTCCGCTGCTAACGGGGGACACAAGGTCAACGCATCCAACCACTTCTCGTGGGTTGCCTTGAGGTCTAAATCTGCCCGCCAGCATACCTGCACGTCAGCATTCGCGCGACGGGGACCATGGAGAAAGAGGGCCACCTCCGGTGAGGAGGCGGGCTGAGGTGACGTTTGAACCCAACGATCGACATGTGCCGGCAGCATGACCGGCGCATGGATCGCCGGCGCATTCAGGCCGGGGTCCGATGGTAATATGCTGTCCAGTGCGGCAATCCCCATATCGATTTCCCTGTCCCCTGCATCGTCCGTGTTCTCACTGTGTTCGTTAAGCCATTGCCATGTATGGCACACGGCGGATCCGTACACCGGATCGTTATCGCTCGCCGTGACTTGGTCAGCCCGTATCAGCACTTGAGCTGGGAAAACTCCCGGGCGCCCCATCCGGTTGAGTCGTCCAAAACGTTGACGTAGCGCATCGAGACTGGCACATTCCGTCACCAGAACGTCAAAATCAAGATTAGCCCCGACTTCTAACGTCTGTGTGGCTACCACAAATATCGGATGGTCAAGACAGCGGGTATAAGCACGCTCCGCCGCCAATCGATCTAACCAATCCGCTGCCGCGTCGTCGCGATCGATCGGCCGCATGCGTCCCGTTAAGAGCACGGTATAGTCGCCATAGCGTTCTTCCAGGATTTTATAGACTCGGCGGGCTGTAGCTACCCGATTGGTAAAGATTACGGTAGCGATTGGCCTTCCGGCAGTCAAATCTTCTGCCGCTTGAGCCAGGGCGATCGCCAGTTGCTCTGTGGCCTGGGGTTCAGTGGCCAGCGTCACCACCTTAAGCCGCGTGGGTTTAGCGGCCAGTTGACGATTTCCCAATGGATGGCCGGGAGTACGGGGTTCAAGGGACCGGTCACGAAATACGTCCGATACTCCTGTGGGCGGCGTCGCACTCATAATGACCGTCTGAAATGGTAGTCCGAGGGGTTCCGTTGCCCAATTTTGGTAATACTTGACCGCCCGGAGCGTCTCAAGAAAGGGTTGAGACGCGTGTGCTTCGTCAAGAATAATCAAGCTGTCATTGCTGGTTAGCCCCGCTTCAATGGGCCATGCCTTAAAGGAACGCCCATAGGCACGAAATAAAAGTCGTGAACCCAACTGGTCGACGGTGCTAGTCACAATCGTCGGTTGAAGCGGAGATTTAGCCCAAGCATCGTCCCGTTGGAGGCCTCCGTGCAGTTGATAACACGTCAGAGGTTGGCCGCCTTGCGCGAGTCGCCGTAATTGGTCCGCCACGTCCTTGAGAATGCCACTTTCAGCCTCTTGGAGTTGTTTTACCAGCAGACTACCGCGCTTGAACGCTTCATCTACGATAATCCTGCGGTCAACTACGAAAAAAATTCGCCGAGCAGCAGTCAGCCGTGCTCCTATAGGCACTTGCGCCGCTTTGGAGGCCAATGCATAGACTGCGATATCCAAGCATGCCGTTTTGCCAGCGGCAGTTGGTAACGCAATGGCCTCAGGCCAATTCTGTCCGTTGTACAATATTCGCTCGACCAACGTTCGCTGCCAAGCGAAAGGAGGCAAGCCCCATAGAGCCTCAAAATACGCCGAGAATGCCTCTGCGGTCAGTTGCATCCGCTTCACCCCTTCATAATCACCAATCGCGCGGACGACATAAGCCGTAGCCCCGATAACGTCCTGCACCGATCACCACCGGCCCGCGCACTTTGGTATTGAACACTATGGTTGCATGGCTGTGTCGCCGGAGACTTCCGTCCGACTTACGGGATAGCCGGGGGAATTCCCGGCTGCCTGGCACACCTTCCAGCAGCGCGGTGTGGTGCAGCATCACCTCCGCGGGGCGGGGAAGCCCTACAAACGTACAGGCATCTTTCACACGCTCGACGGCCCTTTCAAAGGCGTCCGACCCATCAAAGTGACGGTCGAAAACGAGTGGGGTAACGGTGGTCCAGATTTTTGCGGGGCGTGTCCAGACAGTTGAGCGAAGCGTGCAGATGACCATCACCCTAACCGCTGTCGGCCTTGATCCCTATATGGGATTTCTGCACCAGCCGAAGTACGGAAAGCCCGCCTTAGCGCTAGACATGATTGAAGAATTCCCGCCGTTAGTGGTGGACTCTACGGTAATCACGGTCATCAACACGGGAGAAGTTGGAGAACAACACTTCATAACGCGCAATGGCGAAGTCGCGTTCACACCCTCGGGCCGCAAAACGTTCATTACTGCGTTAGAGCGCCGGATGAATACCGAAGTTATTCATCCGATTTTCGGTTATAAGGTCAGTTACCGCCGAATCATGGAGATTCAGGCCAGCGTAATCTCATGCTGGTCACACCTGAACACGGTATCGCCGCGGATGTCTCGCAATCCTCCGTACCGACTTAGGCCTGGTGCCGTCTGCGAGCGACGCAGTTTCCACGGTCGGAAGACCGTGGCTCCATTGAAGGGAGTGGCTTTCTGTGGAGCGTGACGCGATGGAGGATCTGGCCACGGCGGAGTTGACAGCTCACGGTTTTGCCGCTGAGGGACAGCCGCTCGCCGGTACGGAGGTAAAGGGGTTACCGATCGCCGAAGCCCACTTGCCCTAAGCTCAGGTGGTCCACGTAAAAACCCCCAGTGAGAACGTCCTCGGATGTCCGCCGAACCCCCGACCACGGGGGCCTCGCCAGCCCTCACGGCATCCCCGTCAAAAGCCGAGACCCCGGCGAAAAAGCCCCGCGAATACGTGTACAATACGATTGCCCATGTCCAAACCACCGCTGGCTGGTATATCTTAAACGGGTTCGGAACCGTCCCCGTGCTGCGGTTCCTCGTGGCGTTCTTGCTCTCGGGCGGCTTGCTCTCGACCCATTATTTGTAGTTTTCCGTTGACGGACAGCGGACCCTGCACGCGGCAATTCTTGAATGCTTAGCCTGGTTCGGGTCGAAACGCATCGTTCTCGATTGGTTTCACCTGAAAGAGAAATGTGCCAAGGAACTCAGTACCCTCTGTGGCGGGACCAAGATTCGCAATGCGGTGCTCTCCCGCCTGCTCACCTTGCTCTGGCCCGGCCAGGTGGACGCAGCCATAGCCTACCTGCGTGCCCTCGACCCCGAAAAATCAAGCCCGGGCAGTCCGTGGAGAAGCTGATCGGCTATTTCGAGCGCAACTGGGCCTTCGGAACTCGAGTAATCGCGGGGAGAAAGCCAACGATCTGTGCGTGGCCGGACGGCAAAAACATAAGGCCATGAGCTGGTCGAAGGCGGGGGCGGTGCTGCTGGCGAGTGTGGTCACGGTATCGCGCAACCAGCAACTGATACGGTGGAGTAAGACCCGCCGTCTTAACTTCCAATGGGTAGCCTGACACCAGTTGTGGAACTCCCGCCCCGTAAGGCGAT
>JAJZXX010000064.1 GCA_021806205.1 Bacillota bacterium
ACCGTACGGAATTTTAGAGGGCTGGCAGGAAATCGAGCAAGGTGGCGTACTGAGGCACCGTCAATCGAAAGAGGCGGACACCGAGCGACAGTCCACCTAAACTACGGCGCCTGCCGGCTACTCGACTTATCTATTGGCTGCGATTGCCGGAAAAATTGGCCAAGGCGTGGGAGCCACTTTCTCACCCCCATTAAACAATCGTAAGGTCGGCATGAAGATTTTGTTGTTCCGCATCTCCCGGTCCAAGGCGTTTGGATATGCGCAGATACCGTTTTCAAGACCTTGGGCGTATAATTTTCCAACTCTTGTCGAGGGGTCCAACAATTAGTGGGGTGATCAGTAAACCAGTTCTGATATGATAGCCTTATAAATCCTGAAAGGAGCCCCTCATGGTCAATAGAAGGGTTAGATGGACGGGAGCGGCGGCGCTCATTATGGTACTAGCGACTGCCCAGGCCTGTGGCACCAGCACTTCGCATGTCGATGCCTTGGCGACCGTCAATGGACAAGCCTTGACAGCTAGTGCGTGGAAGCTGGCTGTTAATGCAACAGATCTTATCCAACACGTCAACATGTCCACCAGCAAAAGCGCCGAAAAACAACAGGTCAAATCGCTGGCTTCCGAATGGGCAGTGGAGCAATACGCTTTGAAGCACCATTGGGTGACACCATCCAAGGCTGGTAGTGAGGCCCAGTTATACCTCCACCAAAATGTTATTAACGGTTTGGGGGGTACGGGCCAGGCCGATGCACTCTTGAAGCAAAAACATCTGACCCAGGCGGGCCTCATGCAATTTTTGACCCAGCAGATGGAGTTGCAAGCGGCTTATGCGCATGCCATCAAAGGCACCCAGGCACCGAGTGCCAAAGCGGTTCAAGCGTACTATAACACTCATAAGTCGATGTTTACATCGTCAGCGCAAGATGAGATGCGCATGATTTTGGTCAAGACGAAAAGCCTGGCAGAGTCGCTGATGGCAAAGCTTCAGCATGGCGCCAGCTGGCACACGCTGGCTTTGAAGTACTCGCTGGATACGTACAGTAAGAAGAAGGGCGGTGAATATGGGTGGGTGAACACCGGACCGCAATCCAATTTTGTCACGCCTTTTTACGTGGAGATGGACAAGTTGAAGCCGGGCCAGTATGGCATCGCTCACACCCAGTATGGCTATCATGTCATTGAGGTGCAAAAGTCCCGGCCGGGACAATTGCAATCGTTTGCCGCGGTGAAGCAAGCAATCTCCAATGGCCTTTTGCAGCAGCAAGAAGGCAAAGTGTTTCAGGTGTTTAGTCAAAAAGTCGTCAAAGCGAGCAAGATCAAGATAACGGTCTAAAGTCGGAAGATACTGGCTAGACTTTATTTACGGAGTGGGTGTTTTCTCGGCAAAAAGCGTTAAAACGGCGCCGCAAAAGAGCACGCAAGCGGCGGTAGTCCAGAGCTGATCGGCACCAAATAGCCCGCCTACGGTGGCCGATAGCGCCAAGAGGGACCCAGCCCAGGCATAGCGCGTCCACATCACCGCAACGCCTAACAAACCCAGCAAACTGGCGGCGCCAGTAATTTCGAAACCGGGGAAGGGACCATGCGGAAGCACGAGGGGGTAGCCTAGATGAGGAAAGCGTTGCGCCCAAGCGGTGAACCCGCCGAGTATACTCCCTAAAAGTGACAACATCCAGCCAATGGTTTTCATAGGACTAGGGTGGCCCCAATTGGCAAAGATTAGTCGCGCGTTTTTAGAAGAAGCTTAGTTGTTCTTTGGTAATATGGGGTCTCAGAATTGGAGGGGTGCGACTCAGAGAGTAACGCCGATATAGTCGGTCTAATAACCGGGAAAGCTGACGGCGATAGGTGAAGTCCACATATTGACGGGGTCCGTAAAGCCGGCGCATTTGCAAGGCGGCCTTCGGATCAAACGGGTGGATCTCGTCAAAAAAATATTCGCGCAGGGCTGGGGCGAGTCGAGTCGTCGATGTCATGACCCAATCAGCCCCGACGGCATGAATAGCCGAGAACAGGGCGTCCAGGTCGTCAGGACTATCGCCCAATCCGGGAATGATGGGTGCCACAAACACTCCGACCGGAATATTGGCCTGTGACAGCCGGCGGACGGTCTCCAGTCGCCGTCGCGGCGGGGGGGCGCCGGGTTCCAATCGCTTGATGAGATTGCGATCAAGCGAAATGACACTTACCTGGATGGCGACCTGCCGACGCTGACCCAATGGTGCCAATAGGTCCAAGTCGCGTTCCACGAGAGGAGACTTGGTGGTGATGGTAAAAACCAGACCGGACTGTCCCAATAATTCGATGGCCATGCGGGTCAGCCGTTGGGATCCCTCCAATGGTTGATATGGGTCGGTGACAGTGCCGATGGCGATGACACCGTCATGGCCGATTCGGGTCAGTTCGGCGGAGAGCCGCTGCGCCAAGTTTTGTTTAGCGAAGAGCTTTCGCTCAAAGTCCTCCCGGATATTGAGCCCCAAATAGGCGTGGGACTCTCGTGCGTAGCAGTATCGGCAGCCGTGCGAGCATCCGCGGTAGGGGTTAAGAGAGTAGTGAAAACCGAAGTTTTGGCCGCGAGCGGTGCGATTGAGCACCGTAGAGGCTTGCCACTGTCGAATCGTACGCATATTAGCCTCCATTGCACACAAAAGTTTGTATTGACATCATAGTCGGTTTAGGGTGGGCTGGCAAGAGAGCGGTGAATAATTCGCGCGTACCATTTTGATGAGAAAGCGGTATCATAGGAGGTAGTGAGGTGATCGAATGGGACGCATACTCGCGGGGATTGGTATCGTGGTCAACCTATTTGTACCGGGGTTGGGATCGCTCATTATGGGAAAGTGGTCTAGCGGGGGCATTCAGCTCGGCGTGCTAGCAGTGGTCTGGATTTTGAAATTTATTAGCTTTGGTCTCTTGGGCTTTGTACTGTGGCCCATCACCGGAGTCATTTGGGGCTGGGCGCTGGTTGGCGGCATTGTGACCTATATGGAGCGCGGCCATCGATCGGCCCTACGCGAGCCTCGCTATTAAGTCCGGGAGAGTGGGGCGACGGTCGTATACGGAGTGAGTTTGTTGCGCCACTCCTCAGAAATGGGCTCGGGGGTTTGGGTGCGGTAGTCGAATCGCACTAAAGTAGCGAGACCTATCAATGCCAAACGGTGCCCGTTGTCTCGATAGAGATGGTGCGCCATGTCAAAGCTTGTGGTTCCGAGACGGCAAACCCCACTCTCTATGGTGAGGGTATCCCCAAAGAAGACTTGCCGCAAAAAGTCTAATCGAACGGACGCCAGGATTAATGGCACCTCATCTACCAACAGCACCTGGCGGACAAAGTGCATGCGGGCTTCCTCCAAATAGGTTAAGTAGACGGCGTTATTAACATGGCCCGCCAGGTCAGTTTCTGAAAAACGCACGGTGATGGTATTGGTGTAGAGCATCCTAGGGTGCCTCCTATGGCTACGAATCTTGGGTGACACGTTCTAGAATAAGGGGTTGGGGTTCTCCTTGGTGTCCAAACCGAATAGCGGCAGTTAAGTCGCGATAGGCGATTTCGGCCGCACTTTGTGTGCGCGCGTAGATGGTGGCGATAGCCTCGGAGCGATGGAAATGCCGACCGACTTTGGCGTAACAGTGAAGACCTACGGCTGGGTCGATGGTGTCCTCGAGGCGATGGCGGCCTGCCCCCAAATTAAGTGCAGCCCTGCCGATTATGCGGGCATCCATGGATTGTACGTCGACCTCGTTGGGGGCCAGCCAGTCTCGACGGACCGGAGCCAGCTTTAAGGGGTCGCTGAGAATAGCGGTGTCCCCACCTTGGCAGCTAAGCCATTGGGCGAACTTCTGTAAAGCCCGACCATCGTTTAGTGCCTTAGCGGCCTCGTCGACCGCCTCCGGATGGGATATCGGTCGCGTTAAACAAAGTAACTCGGCGGCCAGGTGGATTACCTCGTGGCGTAGGTCATCGGGTCCACTGCCGGACAAGGTCTGAACTGCTTCATTCACCTCAATGGCGTTCCCGACGGCCCATCCCAACGGTTGTTGCATGCTGGTAATCACTGCCGTAACGTGTCGTCCGTAATAGCTGCCTATTTCCACCATCAGACGGGCCAATTGTTGGGCTTGTTCCTGGGTATGCATAAAGGCTCCGCTACCCACTTTTACGTCTAATACCAAATTGGGGGTGCCTGCTGCTAGTTTCTTGGACATGATAGACGAGGCGATTAACGAAAGGTTGTTGACGGTACCGGTGACATCTCGAAGCGCATACAGCCGGCGGTCCGCGGGGGCCAGTTCTTGAGATTGCGCTACGACCGCTACTCCCACTTGAGCCACTTGTTGGCGCATCTGATCAACGGTCAGGTCGGTTTTAAATCCCGGAATGCTTTCAAGTTTGTCTAAGGTTCCGCCTGTGTGGCCTAACCCGCGGCCTGACATCTTGGCCATGGGAAGGTCGAGCGCGGCCATAAGCGGGGCAAGCACTATAGTGGTCTTGTCTCCGACACCGCCGGTTGAGTGCTTATCGACCAGACCCAACGGTTGAGTATGCTCAGCCAGCCCGGCCATGGCGCCTGTGAGCCAAAAGGTTTCTTCTCGGGTCAATCCTTTCAATACCACCGCCATAAGCCAGGCCGCCAACTGATAGTCGGGCCAGGTGTTGTCCACAATGCCCTGAATCAAGCGGCTTACATCACTTTCCGTCAGAGACTGACCGTCTCGCGTCTTTTCGATGATGTCTAACATCTTCGCATCCTCCATTCGGGTCCTCTATTGGGTTACCATAGCGCGGCCGCGGTGTCAAAAGCCTGCGCCGATGGTTGACTCCGGGGCCGATAATCGGTAGATTGCAGACGCCAGCCAACTCGGTGCCCGGCTGGTATGCCCTGAGGGGTGGTATTGATTGGCTGAGGAAATCGGAGGGGAAGATCTTGTCATGCTAAAGGTATTGTGCGATATGGACCCCGGCCATGATGATGCTCTGGCTTTATTGGTGGCGTTAAAGGTAGTAGAGGTGGTAGGCGTGACTACCGTGGCCGGCAATCAGACTTTACGAAAGACGACAGTCAATGCCAGACGAGTGCTTAGAGCCGCTGAACGCGAGGATATTAGAGTCGCTCCGGGCCGCGGTCAGCCCCTTTTCTACCCACTGGTCACCGCGGGCGAAATTCATGGAGAATCGGGCCTCGATGGTTACTCGTTCCCGGTCCTACCGGAGTTAATCCCAATGATCGGGGCCAATGAGTTGTTAGAATGCACTTTTAGCAAAGCGCTAGAGCCGATCGATTGGATTGCGACGGGACCGTTAAGCAACGTTGCTGCCTTCTTATTGGGCCATCCTCACTTATTCGAGAGCATCGGCACCCTTAGTATTATGGGTGGATCGTTAGGGCGTGGTAACATTACAGATAGCGCGGAGTTTAACATTTTCGTGGATCCTGATGCTGCCGACATCGTCATGCACAGTGGATTGAATATTCGCATGGCGGGTCTGGACGTTACCCATAAGGCACTCTTAACTCCAGACGCTCACGCGCGCTTTCGGGAACTAGCCGATCCAATTGGTGAGATGTTATTCGCGCTCTTTTCGTTTTACGGGTCCCGTGAAGTCAACGCCGGCCGTCAAGGAGCTCCCATCCACGATGTACTTGCGGTGGCCGCCCTGGTTGAGCCGGACCTTTTCAACTGGCAAAAGACCCCTCTAATCGTCCATCGCCAGGGCGAATGTCGGGGTGCCACTCGGAGGGGGCAGGACGGGCCTTATATCAGTGTGGCGGTAGATATTGATGTTCAGAGCTTTTTTGAGTGGTTTTGGCAAGCCCTGGACCAATACCGCTAAAGGTTTTTTGGGGGGTGTGATCGAGTCGCCGCGATACATTTTGGCGCTAGATCAGGGGACCAGCAGTTCTCGCGCCATTCTATTTGATGAGGATGGACGAATCGTCAGAATGGGCCAGCGTTCTTTGGCATCGCGCTATCCCCGACCGGGGTGGGTGGAGCAAGACCCCGAGGAAATTTGGTCATCCCAATGGAGCGCGGTCCAGGACTGCCTGGCCGGAGTAGATAGGGCTCTTATATTGGCGGTGGGTATCGCCAATCAGCGCGAGACCATCATCCTGTTTGAGCGTGCAACCGGGAAGCCCGTCTATCCGGCCATCGGCTGGCAATGCCAACGAACATTTAACGTCTGTGCGGACCTTAAAGCCCAGGGAGTGGGTCCGCTGGTGCGGGACAAAACGGGCTTGCCGTTGGATGCGTACTTTTCAGCAACTAAGATTGCTTGGATTTTGGATGAGGTGCCCGGCTTACGACGCCGTGCTGACTTAGGGGAAATTGCCGCCGCAACGGTGGATAGCTGGCTTATGCACAAGCTGACGGGCGGCCGCCATCACTTAACCGACGTCAGCAACGCGGCCAGGACTTCTTTGTTCAACATTCAGACGCTATTGTGGGACCAGGACCTCTTGAGGCTGTTTCGGGTGCCTCCGGCAGTCTTGCCGACCGTCGTGGATTCGTCGGGCCTCTTGGCTTATAGCGAAGCGAGTCTTTTGGGTCGGTCCGTACCCATAGCGGGCTTGGCGGGCGATCAGCAAGCGGCACTGTTTGGCCACCGGGCGTTTGAGCGGGGCATGGCGAAAAACACCTATGGGACCGGTGCCTTTTTGTTGATGAATACGGGTCAGCGGCCAGTATCCTCTTCACATGGGCTCCTCACGACGGTAGCCTGGCGGTTGCCCAAAGAGCCGACGCAATATGCTCTGGAAGGGTCGGTGTTTTCGGCAGGTTCTGCGATTCAGTGGCTACGCCATCAACTCCGTATTATCGAGCCTCACGACGATATGGACGCCTTAGTGGCATCAATCCAGGACACCGGCGATGTCTAACCGGCGATGTCTATTTTGTGCCAGCTTTTTCGGGAACCGGGGCACCAAACTGGGACGCCAATGCCCGCGGCACCATCGTGGGCATCACGCAGGGGACGAGTCGGGCTCACCTGATACGTGCGGCGTTAGAATCGATCGCTTTTCAGACGCGCGATGTCTTGGGTGCCATGAGGTCGGATGCCAACATGGATGTGAAAATCCTACCGGTGGACGGTGGGGTTACGCGCAGCCAGTTTCTTATGGCGTTCCAAGCCGATATCTTAAACATTCCGGTGGTGCGATTGAGTCTGGGAGAAGCCACGGCATTGGGAGCCGCGTTCTTGGCGGGGCACGGGGTGGATTTGTGGGATAAGGGGAACTTTCCCAAGATAGATGATAAACTCGAGACCTTTTGGCCGAGTATGGATGATAATCGGAGCAATAGACTGTATCAACGGTGGCAAAGGGCATTGCAGAAAGCGGAGGGATGGACTCAGTAGGCATGCCGGTCGACCAGGCTTTGGTGTAGTACCATGGTAGAATCGTGGTAGGTACTAAATAGGGGGGTAAGTGCATGAAAGTGGGTTCGGCAATGATTGAGGGCATGGAGCAACTGGTAGTGGTTTCGGACGACGGGATCCGGGTGGTTACAGACTTGGCGTCTCGATACGAGGGTCCGACGAGCGGACGCTGGACCATGGAACGACTGATGCAAGAAGGCGAAGAAATGTGGGAAAAAATAGCCCGGTGGGAGGCACGCGCCCAGCATGAGGGCTTTGGCATCAGTGCGGCTACACTGACCTGGCTGGCCCCAGTTCCACGACCGGGGAAAATACTCTGCGTGGGTCTTAATTATCGACCGCACGCCGTCGAAGCGCAATTGCCGATTCCGGACTATCCAGTGTTGTTCAATAAGTTTGGGTCCTCAGTCGTAGGCAATGACGCGTTCGTGTCGATTCCCGACGGAGTTGAAGAACTGGATTATGAGGCGGAACTGGTCTTAGTGATCGGGAAAAAATGCCGTAACGTCACGGAGGAGAACGCCCTTCGCTTTGTGGCCGGCTACTGCAACGGAAATGATGTCTCTGCCCGCGACTTGCAACGGCGCACCTCCCAGTGGCTCTTAGGGAAGGTGCTGGACGGGTTTGCGCCGATGGGACCCTATCTGGTGACCTCCAATGAGGTGGCGGACCCCGACGCGTTGGAGATCATCGGGTTGAGAAACGGGGAGGCAGTACAACATTCCAATACCCGCCACATGATATTTTCCTGTAGGACCTTGGTGAGCTACATCTCTCGCTATATGACCTTATACCCGGGCGACATTATCTTTACGGGTACCCCTGAGGGAGTCATTTTGGGAAAGCCCGAAGCGGAAAGACAGTGGCTGTCATCCGGAGAGGAGTTCACCGTGGCGATCGAGGGTCTGGGGCAACTGAAGACAACTATAGCGGAGTAGGAGGACCCTGCCATAACAACTGCCATTCCCCGGCCGTTAGCTTGGAGCCGACATAAAAGGGACCAAAGTCTGCAAATCGGGCGCTGGCTTCATCAAAGCGCATTTCGTACACCAGTTTTTTGATGGGTATTAGGTCATCGGCAAAAAGGGTGACGCCCCACTCCCAGTCGTCTAACCCCTGAGAGCCGGTAATAATCTGAATGACCTGATCATGGTAGCGGTGACCGATGATGCCATGGTTTTTCATGAGTTCGCGGCGTTCTTCGCGGGTGGCCATGTACCAGTTGTCCTGACCCTGGCGCCTCTTGTTCATGGGATAAAATGAGATGTAGGAGACATCGGGAATGGCGGGTTCGAGTCTTGGCTTCAAGGTAGTGTGGATTTGGTCTTCCGATAGCCCCTTGGCCAGGTATCGGCTTAGCTCCACGACGGAGAAATATGAATACGGTCGGGTCAGGACACTCCCGGCCATGCTTTGGTCCAGTTGTCGCTCGATGGTTAAGAGTTCCTTAGGTTCCGGACGGAAGTGCAAAAATAAAAGGTCAGCCTTGTGACCGAGTATGGAATACAGAGCGGAGCTACCCTGGTCGGGTTGAACCGACCCATATTGGGCAAAAATTTCCTCCAGATCGCGACGGGCTTGAGATTGATCCTTTGGATCTAAACTGTGCCAGCGGGGCCAGTTTATGCGACGGAAGTCATGCAGCACATACCAGCCTTCAAGAGTTTCAATGGGCTCGCCCATATGCGTTCCTCCCCCGGTTTCTACATGGGGCAGTATAGCATAGAGCTGGGGAAAGTCCTTAGTGCCCGCAGCTTTGCAGATCTAACTTAAGGGACGAAGGGCGTGGTGGGTAAGAAGCGAACCCTGTGAAGCTCGGGTAGAATGGGCAGTGTATCGACGATACGATTTCCACATCGTGGGCGTGGTTTCAGCTTGTTTATTACCCGGAATCCGCTTAGACGCTTTCCTTAGTCCTCAAGCATTGATATGCTGACAGTGGGAATCCAAGAGAGAATTATCATTAAGCTCTGGTGGAGGTGTCGTTACGGAGGAGAACAATCAATATCAGGACATTCCGGCCGATGCGCTGGAACGATTAAATCGCGAGTCGGGCCACTACGTGTTTACGTCTGATCTGACCGTGAATGAATTTGTGTTGGTGGACGAAGCGGGCTTTGAGCCGTTAGGCATGGTGATGGGTTCGTCAATTTACCATATCGGATATCAACAGTCGGCCTGGTCGAAAAATCAGGAAATGACGGTGTTGTCGCAAGCCATGTATAATGCGCGCGAATTGGCCATGACCCGCATGGAAGAAGAAGCCGACGCATTAAAGGCCGATGGGATCATTGGGGTGCGGCTAGAGGTTAAGCACGCGGAGTGGGGTCAGCATCTGGCCGAGTTCATTGCGATTGGCACGGCCGTGCGCTCCAAAGACGGGTCGAGCCACCGCACCATCAAGAATATGCCGTTTACGTCAGATTTGTCCGGACAGGACTTTTGGACCTTGATGAAGACTGGATACCGGCCCGTGAGTTTGGTGATGGGATCGTGTGTGTACCATATTGCCCATCAAGGCATGATGCAAGCCTTGCGGCAAGTCGGTCAAAATCAGGAAATGACGATTTACACGCAGGGGCTCTATGATGCCCGGGAGTTGGCCATGGAGCGGATGCAGCTCGAAGCGTCTGAACTGAAAGCTGAGGGCATTGTGGGGGTTCATCTTCACGAGTCGACCCATCAGTGGGGGTCGCATGTGATTGAGTTCTTCGCGGTGGGGACAGCCGTAAAGCGGTTCCAAGATTCGCAGTTGACGGCGCCGAGTTTGGTCTTGCCCATGACAGACCCGGGTCTATAGGAGGGATCGCATGCCCTGGTTTAGAAGGAATGCCAGCACGCCCAACCCCGAGGTTGTTAAGTTGAGTCAGAATCTTCAAAGCACGTTTCGGCAATATAGCGCCGAGACGGAAGCCCAGATGCAAAAGGATCGCGATGCTCTGGACAGTGGGCATATCCCAGAAGCCGCCGAGGCGCGCATTAAGCGCACCTTGGCCAAAGAGCTACCGTGGATGAGCACCTTGGATATTCCGGATTTGTATCTCGCTGACGAAATTCGCATGACACCCTTAGTACAAGTGACGGGCAGCTGCTTTTATCGCGCGGCCAGTGATATGAACGGGCGGGTTTACTTAGATAGCAACTATGATGCGGCTAATCTAGTTCACGCGTACTATCGTGCGAAGAACGACGCCGTGTTTCGCTTGCTCCAAGAAGCCGGGCTGTCGGGCGGCCACGCGGTGGTGGATGCGAAGTTCCGGTTTGCCCGGGAAGATCGCCATACCATTGAGTGTAGTGTGATTGGAACCGCGGTGCATTTTGAGGGTCTGCGTCCTCCCAAGACGCCGTTATTGAGCCCCCTGAGCGGGGAAGAGTTTTACAAGCTTTTAATGAAGGGCTTCATCCCCGTCAATTATTGCTTGGGCTACCATTGGCACTGCATGCCGGTTGGCTATCGGACGCGGTCGATCGGGTCGGTCTGGAATTTCCAAAATCAAGAGTTGACCAGCGTCACAAAGCGATTCTCAGATACTCGGCATTATGCCATACAGCAGATGGTGAGCGATGCGCGAGGGGGCCCACGGGTGGATGGATTCGTGGGGGTGTCTGTGGAAACAAAAATTGAGGAGACCGAACTGCGAATCTACGGGAATTATGGGGGCGGTATGGGGTTTGGGATGATGGGCAACGGCATCACCATTGACGGAACATTTTACCCCTTTGGCGCCGAAGGTTCATGTGAGGTGCCCGCGTACAATCTGGAGTTTTTCGCAACAGGTGCAGGGATAGCGCGGATGGGGTCGGGACGTCTGACGCGAAAGGATGTGTCTACCTATCTTTCCGCGCTTAATTAAAGTCAGTTGCCTAAACCGCCGGGTTTAACTCGGCGGTTTAGTAGGGTTGGGGTGAGCCGGGAATTTCGGTATACTAACTAAAGGATGGTCGGGGGCAATGCTCCGGGCGAATAGCGGTTGGAAGGGGACGCGGTATTGAAATTAAGTAATTACATAGGGGGACAATGGGTCGAACCGGAAAATGGGCGGTACATCCCGGATGTGGATCCGGGCAACGGTGAAGTGCTGGCCGAAGTAGCCGATTCCACGCGTCGGGACGCTGAGCGGGCCATTTTGGCCGCCAAAGAGGCGTATGATAGTTGGAGGAAGTATCCGGCTCCCAAACGGGGCGAGATCCTATTTGCCGCGGGGCACATTTTACAGGCGAAAAAGCATGAACTGGCTCAAAAAATGACCCGCGAAATGGGTAAGGTGTATACCGAAGCGGCCGGTGATGTGCAAGAAGGCATCGACATGGCGTTTTATATGGCAGGTGAGGGCCGACGTAGCTTTGGATACACCACGCCATCGGAACTGCCGGACAAGTTTGCCATGGCCACCCGAGACGCTATTGGGGTGGCCGGAATCATTACGCCCTGGAACTTTCCTATGGCAATCCCCACTTGGAAAATCTTCCCGGCATTAGTTTCGGGCAATACCGTCGTGTTTAAGCCAGCCAGTGAAACCCCTCTTTTGGCTTATGAGTTAGTGAAGATTTTGGCAGAAGCCGGCGTGCCGGATGGCGTCGTCAATTTGGTCTTTGGGTCGGGTGATGAGGTCGGAGAGACTATTATTAGTGATCCGCGGGTGAATCTTATATCCTTTACCGGGTCGACCCAAACCGGGCGTCACGTCGCCCAGGTTGCTGGCGAAGAGTTAAAACGGGTGTCGCTTGAATTGGGTGGCAAAAATGCCATCATTGTGCTGGATGACGCTAATTTAGAACTGGCGGTCGAAGGGATCCTATGGAGCGCTTTTGGGACCTCGGGTCAACGGTGCACGGCGTGCTCACGGCTTATTGCGCAAGAAGGGATTTACGACCGTCTTGAAAAGAGCTTGACCGAACGCATTGCGCGACTGCGCTTAGGTCACGGATTGGATGATTCGACCGATGTGGGTCCCTTGATTACCGAAAAGGCCGTGGACAAGGTGCATAGCTACGTGGAGATTGGTCAAAACGAAGGTGCCCGGCTGGTGACGGGAGGAAATCGGCCCAGTTCGTCCGGTTCGTTGGGAAAGGGCCATTACTACACCCCCACGTTGTTTGCGGATGTGGCTCCCACCATGCGCATTGCCACGGAAGAGATTTTTGGCCCAGTCTTATCCATGATACGGGTCAAAGACTTGGATGAAGCGATTCGGGTCAATAATGGCGTGGCATATGGTTTGTCCTCGTCTATTTTTACTCAAGACGTCAACCGCGTGTTTCGGGCGATACGTGATCTGGCAACAGGCATCGTTTACATTAACGCGGGAACGACCGGGGCGGAAATTCACCTGCCCTTTGGAGGCACGCGCGGGACGGGCAATGGGCACCGCGAGGCCGGAACGGCGGCGCTCGACTTCTTTTCGGAGTGGAAGGCCGTGTATGTGGATTATAGTGGGCGCCTGCAGCGTGCGCAAATCGACGCCTGAGGTTATCGGTATTAATAAAGGAGGCAGTTTATGGCAACCCAAACGAAGTACATCGCGGTAAAAACAGCAATCCCTGGGCCGAAGAGTCAGGCTGTATTGGAGCGTCTCGGCCAGGCTACCCCTCGGGCAATCGGCATGCCCGCTCCGCTCATGATAGATCGGGCGCACGGCAGTCTTCTGACCGACATTGACGGAAATACTTTTATCGACCTAACCGGGGGAGTGGGCGTGCTGAATGTGGGACATACCCATGATCGGGTCAAAGCGGCTTTGCATGAGCAAGTTGATCGCTTTTTGCATACCGACTTTACCAATATTCCCTACGAAAGCTATGTGCGGTTGGCGGAACGCCTGAACGGGCGCTTCCCGGGGGGGGGGCCCGCGACCTCGATTTTCTTTAACTCGGGCGCTGAAGCCGTGGAAAACGCGGTTAAGATCGCGCGGGCCTATACCAAGCGCGCGGGCATTTTGTCTTTTGAACGGGCTTTTCATGGCCGTACTCTTATGGCGATGTCGCTAACATCGAAGACCCATCCCTACAAGGCGGGCATGGGACCTTTTGCCCCGGAGGTTTATCGCGCTCCGTACCCCTACCCCTATCGGTGTGAGTTTGCCGGGAACGAGACTCACCACATTTGTGACGAGCGTTGCTACCGCAACATTGAAAAAGCACTCTTGCTTCAGGTGGCCCCCGAAGATTTAGCGGCGGTCATTGTGGAGCCAGTGCAAGGAGAGGGCGGTTTTGTCGTACCGCCTCAGACCTTTTTGCCGTGGCTTCGCAAGTTCACGGAAAATCACGGGATTTTACTGATTGTGGATGAGGTTCAAACCGGATTCGGGCGCACCGGCACGTTTTTTGCGTCGGAACAAGCGGGAATTCGCCCGGACCTACTTACCATGGCCAAGTCCATTGCCGATGGCGTCCCACTTTCGGGTGTGATGGGGCGTCCCGAGGTGATGAATGGACCGGATGACTCGCAAATTGGGGGCACCTACGTGGGCAACCCCTTGGCGACCAGCGCCGCCAACGCAGTACTAGACGTGTTCGATGAGGAAAATCTCTTAGTCCAAGCTCAACGCCAGGGCAAGCATCTTATAACTCGCCTGTCCGCCATGAAGGACAAGTATTCGCTTATCGGAGACGTGCGGGGACTCGGCGCCATGGTGGCGATGGAACTGGTGAAGGATCACAGTACCAAAGAACCGGCCCCCGAGGAGACCAGTCGCGTTTTGAACACTCTCATCGGGCGCGGGGTGCTCATGTTGAAGTCCGGGATTTACGGGAATGTGATTCGATCACTAGCGCCCCTTAACACGCCGCTCGACATGTTGGACGAAGCATTGGATGTGCTGGAGCAAACGTTGGCAGAGGTAAATGGGCTCTAAGCGCCCGAACCATGAACGGGGGACCGTTGTCTGGCATTCGGGTGTTAGATTTATCGAGAGTACTGGCAGCTCCTTATGCGACCATGGCACTGGGAGAACTGGGGGCCGAGGTCATTAAAGTCGAACGTCCTCCCGACGGAGACGAGACCCGCCAGTGGAGTCCGCCTTTTATCGGCACCGAGTCCACGTACTTTTTAGCCATTAACCGGAATAAGCGGTCGATTGCCTTGGATTTCGAGAATGTTGAGGATCGTGCCCTGGTCGAGGAGTTAGCCGTGGGATGGGCCGATGTGATTGTCGAAAATTTCAAACCCGGCACATTGGAACGCTGGGGCTTGGGATTGGATAGGCTGCGTCAGGCGAATGCGCGCTTAGTGACGGCGACAGTTCGGGGGTACCCGGTCGGTGATAACCGGCCGGGCTATGATTTTGTGATTCAGGCCGGAGGGGGATTAATGTCCATAACCGGTCCGGTGACGGGTGAACCCTCCAAAGTGGGCGTGGCGGTGGCCGACATCCTGGCGGGTCTGTTTTTAGTGGCCGGCATCGAAGCCGCCTTGGTGCGTCGCGAGCGGACGGGTCGGGGCAATCACGTGGACGTGTCCTTATGGGAATCGCAATTAGCGGCCCTGACTACCGTGGTGCAAGGCTATTTATCGACGGGTACGCCCCCCCAACGGTGGGGCAATGCCCACGCCCAACTGATGCCGTATCAAACGTTTAAAACCCAAGAGGGATGGATGGCTATTGGGGTGGGCAACAACCAGCAATTTGCTCAATTGTGCCAGGTGGTGGGGCATGAAGAGTGGAGCCAGGATGCGCGCTTTCGGACCAATCCGGAGCGGGTGGCCCACCGGACGGAGTTGGAGTCTCTGCTGGCTTCGGTCTTTATGCAAAAATCTACCCAATACTGGTCGGAGCGATTAGAATCGCAAGGAATCCCTCATGCGCCGTTGCGGACGGTGCCCGAAGCCTTGGACTTTGCGCAGGAAGCCGGACATGACCTGATTGGCCAGGTCGCCCATGAGACGTTAGGGGGTCTCGCCCAAATTCGGATGCCCTGGCGGTTTGCCGACAGCGAGACAGGCATGGGTCTGGCGCCCCCGACGCTCGATCAGCATCGGGACGAAGTGATGGCCTTGGTGCGCACCTTGAGACAAAACCGAAAGGATGAGAACGATCGGCATGAATAATCTGGTTGAAGATTTCTTTGGCACCGATTTAGAGCTTTCCGGTGACGAGACGCAGGTTCGGGAGATGGTGCGCCATTTTGTGGAGGACAAGGTGGCGCCCTACGCGGGCGAGTGGTGGCAACAGGGCGTATTCCCCCGCGAATTGATTGGCGAACTGGGGGCGTTAGGGGTGTTCGGACCGACCTTGCCCGAGCAATATGGCGGGTCCGGGGTGACGGGGATCGCCTATGGCCTCATGATGCAGGAACTGGAACGCGGCGACTCGGGGCTGCGTTCGTTTGCTTCGGTGCAAAGCGGATTGGCCATGTACGCGATCTATCGCTATGGGTCCGAGTCGCAAAAACGTCAGTATCTGCCAAAGATGGCGCGTGGCGAGGTGATCGGGTGCTTTGGGTTAACGGAACCGGATGCCGGATCCGATCCGGGATCGATGCGCACCACCGCGAAACGGGCGGGGGCGGGTTACCGGATTCGTGGGACCAAGCGATGGATTACTAACGGCAATCTGGCACACATCGCTATAATCTGGGCTAAAGATGATACCGGGGTGATCCGGGGCTTTATTGTGCCCACTGACACGCCCGGGTTTACGGCGCGGGAGATCCACACGAAGGCATCGATGCGGATGTCGGTGACGTCGGAATTATATCTAGATGAGGTCGAGGTGGGGGAGGACGCGCTGCTGGTCGGGTCCAAAGGGCTCGGGGCGCCGTTGGGCTGTTTGACCCAGGCCCGATTCGGCATTGCCTTTGGAACGGTGGGCGCGGCCCTTGACTGTGTACAACAAGCCCAAGCATACGCTAAGACCCGTATAGCCTTTGGGAGGCCGATTGCGGCCACCCAAATGGTGCAGGAACGCATTGTGGATATGATGTCGGAGGTTGTTTCGATGCAGTTGAAGGCTTTGCAGTTGGGCCGTCTATACGACCGGGGTGCACTGAGGTACCCGCAAGTGTCGATGGCCAAGCGGGATAATGCGCGGGGGGCCTTGCGGGTGGCGCGCATGGCCCGCGAAGTGCTCGGAGGGAACGGCATTAGCACCGATTACTCACCGATCCGGCACTTGGCTAATTTGGAAACGGTTGATACCTACGAGGGCACCTACGAGGTCCACACCCTCATCATCGGTCGGGATATTTTGGGTGAGAACGCCTTTTAAATGGAACTCCACGACGTAATCTGTCGCAGCAGGACATTGCATCACGGGTGTCGAAAGGGTTGCTCGTCCTTGGGGTGGATAACATCCATTATAGTTTTTGGGGGGCGTTAATGATGAGTGGGGATACGCAATCGTTGTTTCGATTTGATCAGGTGATGCGGTCTAAGGCATTGGGCGGACGACACTTTGACTGGGTTCAGTGGGATTTGTTGAAGCGGAATGCGGACCTTTATGGGGAGCGTGAGGCCTTTGTCGACACCTTTGATGGCACACCAGCCGCCAAACGTCGGCGGAGAACCTGGAAGCAAGCCTATCAGGAAGTCAACGCACTCATTCTTCACCTCCTCGAGGCGGGCGTGCCGAGGGGTTCGGTCATGGTGTCCCATTTACCCAACTGCATTGAAAGCGCCTATCTGGATTTCGCGACCTCCAAGTTGTCCATGATGCATGCCGGATTAAATGTGGATCTGGGCCTGAGCGAAACCCAAGGGGTGTTGCAAAAACTGCGGCCGAGTGTGGCTGTGATTGTCTGTCAATGGCATGGCCGGGAATTGTTGCAGTGGTATCTGGATGCCCAAAAATCCTTACCCGGCATGCGAATTCTGGTGTTAGCGCGCGACGGTGAAGTTCTGCCGGCTGGCGTGGAAAACCTGGCGGACTATTTAAGTCTCGCAATACGCCAACGATATCAGGAGAGCGACTTAGATTATTTGAAGACCGACCCCCTGGCGGTGCACGAACTGTTGCCTACAGCCGGAACCACCGGGGTCCCCAAACTGTCCAAACGAACCACGGTGGACTGGTTTCACGTCCATAGCGTCGCCATCGCCCAACGGGCCGGTCACAATTTGTATGACACGCGGCTTCTGATCGGGCCCTTAAGCGGCGGATCGGGCCGGCTTTGGGGTGTGCATACGCCATTGTGGACCGGCGGCCGGTCGGTGTATCTGACCGAATTTGACGAAGCGACCGTGGTTGAGGTGACCCAGCAAGAATCGGTGACGATTTGGGTCTGGAACCCCGCCTTAATGACCCGGGTCGTGACGCACGAGGCTTTTGTACCGGAGGCGCTGAAGACCCTTCGGCTGGTGAGTTACTCGGGTGCGCCGCTGTCTTTTGACGTTATCGATAAGTTGTTGGAACAGGGGGTCCCCTCATACAACGTCTATGGCACCTCAGAGGTGGGCGGATGCATGGGCCCGATTTTGCCGGGTATTAGTCGAGAGCACTTGTTAGAGGCAGCTGGCGTACCGTTCGAGGGATTTGACGTCCCCGTCATTGACGCCCAAGGACAGCGTCTTTCGGCGGGCGAGGTTGGTGAGATATTGATTTGGAACATCCATCACGGCTATTGGGATAATCTTGAGGAGAGTCTTTCCACCTATCACGAAGCAGACCCGGACGACCCGTGGAAGGGCTACCAACACACCGGAGACCTCGGGGTCTATGACGAACACGGGTATCTCAAAGTAGTCGGTCGGAAAAAAGACATGATCTTGCGCGGGAGCCAAAACATCTTTCCAAGGGAAGTGGAGGATTATCTGGGTGGACACCCCAAAGTGCGGGATGTTGCTGTGGTGGGGATGCCGGACGCCGTGTTAGGGGAACGCGTATGTGCCTTTGTCGTGCCCCAATCCGGAGAACATCCGACGGTCCAAGACTTTCAGCAGTATCTGGATGATCGCGCGGTTGCGAAGTTTAAGTGGCCGGAGCGCGTCGAGGTGCTTGACGCGATGCCGCTGGGCCCGGGAGGCAAGATTCAAAAGATGAAGCTGCGCGAAATCATTCAAGCGACCTTGGTGCGCGAGTCGGTGTAATGGGGAACGGTTAGCGCACCTTGATCCGAAGTCGCCTGCGCGGGCTCCCTGGCATGACTGGGGCTGGGTGCCGTTTGGCGGCCTGCAGTGCATAAAGAAGGGCCGCGACTATAATGCCTGCCATCCAACTGACATCGCCATTGAGCAAGGCCTTGGTGACGGATCCTTTAAGTTAGCCTCAACAAAGAGCGTAGGCACCCAGGGCCGCGGGGGCAGGTTACACACCCCGCCTTGGATCGCGTCGGGAACCGGGACTATGCTTGGAAAGCGGGCGCATTCACCCTCAACACCCTCGCAGGCCGGGTGCACGGGCCCGTTGCCGCACCAGGAATGGAACGGTGCTTCGATAAGACGTGGCACGGCCCATCTGGTGCACCACCAGGGACGGGGAGTTCTCCCGGGTGGACCTGTGGCCCGCGGCAATCGCGCCAGCACCTTTTTACGGCTCCTCCCCAGATTATTCCCGCTACCGGACAACGACTTGGCGTGAAAAGAGTTATCGTCCCTTCTCTTTGCGGCAATGCCATGGTAGCATGATCTCCATAAGGCGCCGAGGGGGTGATCCCAACTAAGTGTGGTTCCACTTGAGGGGGGATCGGCGTGGACGGATTTTTTGTCATTGTGGAAGGCAAGAATGATGCCAAGCGACTAAGACGTTTTTTACCAGAGAGCGTGCCTATCGCTATGACCCATGGGTTGCCGGGTCAGGAACGGCTGGTCCGGTTGCGCTGGATGGCGCGTCATCGGCAAGTGGTCGTGATCACCGACGCCGACCCGGCAGGGCGGCGGATTCGGCGGATTCTTAAGGAAGTGTTCCCCGATGCCTGGGATATCTACACCAAGCCCGGATTTAATGGGGTGGAGCACACCCCAACCGATTATATGGAGGACCGATTTCGGCGATTGGGGATTATCCCGGCGTCAGATTCTAGCATGATCGACTATAGCAGTGGAGGCCCGTAGTGAAGCAGCGAATTTGGATGTTGCCTGACAGGCAGGCGTTTTTGCGTCAACGAACCCACAAGGTGAAGAATATTGGCAGCCGGGAAAGTCAACTCGCGATCGACTTCACTGATACCTGGGATACGGTTTCGGCTTATGGTATTGCGGCGCCGCAAATCGGTTCGGACTTGCGGGCTTTTATCTGGAAGTCCCAAGACATGACCGAACCCGAGGTGATTTTCAACCCGAAGGTTCTTCGCGCGCTGGGTGAAGTCAAGGACTATGACGGTTGCTTGTCGGTGCCCGGTTTTTATTGTCCCACTCGCCGTGCCAATACCATCGAACTGACCGGGCTTTTGGCGGATGGGCACTCCATCCGGCGTAAATATGAGGGTTTTGATGCCCGTATTCTGCAGCACGAAATCGATCACTTGGAAGGTGTGCTATTTATCGATCGGATTGATGATATAGGCGAAGGGTATACCGTGGTCCAAGGCCCTCCCGACGACGAGGGTGAGCCGACCATCGAGCACGAAGCCCCGTCGGACGCTACCGTCGCGTTTATTGAGAGGTTTAGGCGTCCCGTGCCAGGGCACGCCTTGGTTTGGTGATGGAGCTCGAATCGCGGTTTAAAGCCGCCCTCGGGGAAATCGACCACTGCAATAAGTGCGGGTTTTGCTTGCCTGCCTGCCCTACGTACCGTCTCACCGGAAGTGAGTTAGACTCTCCGCGCGGACGCATTGCCTTGGTGGAGGGGGTATTGAAGAATGAGATTTCGGTCGACCGTGGTCTCGAAGCCAGTCTCACATATTGTTTGGGATGTCGGGCCTGCGAGACGGCTTGTCCTTCGGGGGTGCAATACCACCGCGTCTTGGAAGCGGGCCGCACCTTGCTGGACAAATCCCGGCCTCGTCATCGGGGTCTAACCTTTGTGCCCAGGACCCTACTCAGGCTCACCCGTCAGCCCCGTCAGTTAAGGCGCTTGGGGCGCCTCGCTCGACGACTATCGAAGTGGCCGATGCCGCGAAGTATGAAGAACCTTATCCCGATGTTGGACTACCAACCACAAATTGTTCCGCCTACGCCAACCCGATCCGAACCCCAGGCGGCTGTAGCGTTTTTTCAAGGATGTGTGCAAGAAGCCCTGTTTGGCGATGCAAATCAGGCGTGTCAGGCGCTCTTGGAGGCTTTCGGGTATCGCGTGGACGTGCCATCCCAGCAAACCTGCTGCGGTGCTCTAGCCTGGCATGCGGGCAAAACCGACCAGGCGCGAAACATGGCGCGGCGAAACATCGCTGCGTTTGAAGCAACGGGGCAGGTGCCCCTGGTAAATACCGCCGGGGGGTGCGGGGCAATGCTGAGCGAATATGCAGAAATTTTTGCCGAGGATCTGGAGTGGGCAGCGCGTGCAGAACACTTTAGTAATCGCGTACAGGACTGGACGGGGATCATCCGGGACCAATCCGTTCTTCCCCGATTTGTGGGGGAGGGTAGTCGGGTTGTCTTGCAAAACTCCTGTCATCTTGTCAATGTGGAGGGCGGCGGCGATGGGCCGGCCGATCTGGCCAAGTGGGTCGAAGGCGACACGTTTTTGGAATTGAAGGGCCAAAATCAGTGCTGTGGTTCTGCCGGCATTTATAATATTCAACATCCTGATTGGTCCGGGCGCCTTTTAGACAAAAAAATGGAAGAAGTCTCGTGTGCGAGTCCCGACCGGATTGTCGTGGTCAATCCTGGCTGTCAATTGCAGATGACCTGGGGTGTAAGCAGGTCCGGTCTTTCTGCTGAAGTCGAACATCTGGCGCGTTATTTATATCGGGCTTTTGTCCGGGGACAGCGTGAGCCCCAAAGTCTGGATCAGGTCGAGTAAATCCTGATTTATGACGCGATCGACCGCGGCCGGTGGGCGGACCGCTAAACCACCGACTGGATTAACCTTAGGCAGGAGCTGAGTCTAGGGCATCAACCTTTGAGGGGGTGTCGGAACGTCCTCGATCTTCACCGCCATCAGGAGGGGCCCGTTGGTCGCGAGCTGTTGAACACAATGCCCGCGCATTCCCCTTCTTTGGCGATAGCCAAGAGGCGTCAGTACCCGGAGGGTGGGGTCAAACTCTTGCGCGCTCCGCCCGATCTTTGGCGATGGCTGTGGCGGCATGGGAAATCGTGGCGACAGTCGGGATATCAGGACGGGCAGCGATTGCTTTGATGACTGCCTCACGCTCGCGGCCAGACAGCGCGTGGGCCTCGCGCATAATACTCAGAACGACAATCGCCTGGGCACCGGGATGGCGATAAAAGTCGGCCAGTGTTCCAAGACTCTTGAAATCTACCCGGCCGTCTTCGTCAAATGGGTCAACGCGATGGGGATCATCAACTTTCGGCGCGGTAGATACCCCTTGCCTAGCCGTGGGGAGTGTCAAGCCGTTGATCAAGATCCATTTCTCGGGATGTATTAAAAAAGTGGTAGCATGAGGTTATGGTTGGGTGCGGGCTGAAGATATGCTTTTCCCGGTATTCGCCCGGGGGCAAAATCACAGTGGATCATAGACCCCACGCGTAAAGGAGTTGTGTGGTTGAAGGCGGATCTGTCTATCACGTGCCCTGATTTGTTCGGGCACATTGCGACTTACCAGGCTGAGACGGTGCGATTTCGCCCGGCGGCCTATGGGATGCTGGAGCACGACCACGCGATCTTGTTGGCTCAGTCTCGGTTTACGGGACTGTGGGACTTTCCGGGCGGCGGAGTCGAACCTCATGAGCTTTTATCGGACGGAATGATCCGCGAGTTTCGGGAAGAGACGAAGCTTCAGGTTGTGGCCGAGGAATTGATTCACGTGGCCGAGGCGTATATTGCCATGTTTGGGCGCCCCTTCCATTCGTTGAGATTTTATTACCGCTGCCGGCTGGAATTATCGGATATCGCCGACGCACAAGCTGATCCGAAAGAACTGAAAGACCTGCGCTGGTGGCGCTTGGATGATTTGCCGCAACAAGAAATGCACCCAACCGACTGGGTAGCCCTTACGCGTTTCTTAACTGGTGCGAACCATTAATCATAAGCGGTCCTCGAACCGGAGACACTGAATCCGGGGGTGTCTTCATGTCGACAACGAGGACCCGTACGGGACGACAGTGGCAAAAAACTTCTATCGGTCATTTTCCTGCGAAAGATCGGTCTAAAGAGCGCGAGTCGCCGCCTAGTTCCAGTCAGAGCAGCCTAATCCGCGAGGGCATTTTTGGGTTGAATGACGGACTGGTGGCCACGATTGGCTTGGTATCGGGTGAGGCGCTTTCGCATCAGGGACATTTGTCCATTTTGGTGGCAGGGCTGTCCGCCGTGGGCGCCAATATGGTTTCCATGGCGGTGGGCTCGTATTTGGCGACATCCTCTGAGAACGATTTTATGAACAAGGAAATAAAAGACCAGGAACGGGCCATCCGAAGACACCCGCATCGTGAACGCCACCATGTGGCCCGACTTCTAGGGGAGATTGGGATACCCCGGCACACGGTTCGCGACAGTACGGCCCGAATTGTACAAACCCGGCCGCGCTGGCTTAAATTCATGGCCCGCGAAAACCTCGGCATCCATCAAAATCGCGCGGAAACTCCGCTGAAGAATTCATTGGTGATGGGCGTGGCGGTCGTGGCCGGATCAACCCCGCCGATTGTGCCCTATTTATTGCCGCTGACTCTTTTAGCCGCCCGGGATGTGAGTTGGGGCGTGTCGTTAGCGGCCGCATTATCATTGGGCGCCGTGAAGGGACGTCTTACGCATACCTCGCTCCTTAAAAGTTCCCTATCGTTTGGCGTGTTAGTGTCGTTATCCGCGTTGGTGGGCGCCTTGATCGGCATGGGTCTAGGGGCAGCCGGAATTTAGTTTGGGGTCAGACTTCAGGAAACATTTAGGTTGGATTCAGGCCGGATTTAGGTCGGCCTGCTATGATTACTGCAATGAGTGATTGTCTTTAATCCCCATAGGTGTGAGTTTGGGGCGGGTGCGATCAGTGACGTTTTGGCATCCTATGACAGTATCAAGACCAATTGGTGTGGCGCCAGTCCACGGTGGCACAAAAAGGAGGACGGCATGGACCAAGCGATATGGAGTCTTCGCCAAGCACTACACGAACGCCGCTCCCAAAACGACTTTTTAATCGCGGATGATGCTCCCTGGTCTTATGAGACGTTATATCAGGAAGTGACGGGACGAGCCGGTGCCTTAGGTGATTGGGGCGTCGGACCGGGCCGCCGGGTTGGACTCAAGGTAAGCCAACCGGAGGAGTTTGTGTTGTGGTTCTTGGCCTTGCTGGTGCAAGGCGCGGTAGTGGTACCGATAAACCCTTCGGCTCCTGCTGAGGATGTGCGTCGAACCTTAGACAAGAGTAAAAGCAGCGGGGTGTTTGACGGTCAGCACCCGCCTACTGACTTGGTGGCACGGCTTACCGCCGTCAAACCGTCCGAGCGACAGGGCGGCATTATTTTGCTGACCTCGGGATCAACCGGCGATCCCAAACCAGTAGGCCTATCCCTTCACGCCCTGTGGCACACTGCGGGTCAAGTCGTCGAGGCCCATCGTCTCACGCCTAATGATCGTGGCTATTCACCGTTACCGTTATTTCACATTAACGCCTTAGTCGTGGCGGTGTTGGGCAGTCTTCGCGCCAAAAGCGCGATCGCCATTCCCGACGGGTTTCACGCATCGGAATTCTGGCGTCAAATTGACGAATACGGTATTACCTGGATAAACGCCGTGCCGTCAATCTTAGGAGTTTTGGCGCGGCGAGAAGAGAGCCCCCAGCACCCGGAACGAGTCCGTTTCATTCGCTCCGCATCGGCGCCCTTGCCCCAAGCCACCCGGCAGCGAATTGAGTCGCGATTTAACATCGGCGTGGTCGAGACCTACGGTATGACCGAGGCTTCGAGTCAAATTACAGCCGATCGCTTACCCGGGGAGGGGGGTCGACCCGGTTCGGTGGGGCAACCGTGCGGCATCGCGGTTCGCGTGGTGGACGGAACAGGGCGGGCGGCAGCCGCTGATGAACGGGGTTCGGTGCAAATTCGCGGAGTAGGCGTGCTTGATCCGAATTGGGGACCTAATCAGTGGGCACGAACGGTCATGGACCAGGGATGGTATCCGACGGGCGACTTGGGTCATTTGGATTCTGACGGATTTCTCTTTTTGGATGGCCGCAGCCGCGAAATTATTAACCGGGGAGGGGAAAAGATATTTCCCCGCGAGGTGGAAGACTGTTTGCTCTCTCATCCCGAGATTCAAGACTGTGCCGTGGTTGGAAGGCCTCATCCCATTTTAGGGGAGGAGCCTGTGGCCTTCTTGGTGGCGGTCGATGAAAATGCACTAAGTGTGTCTGGCCTAGATGACTGGGTCGACGTGCGATTGTCTCGGTTTAAGCAGCCAGCCGCGTACTATGTGGTGAAGAGCTTACCCAAGGGAAGTACCGGAAAAGTGGCCCGACAGGATCTTCGCCGCCAAATCGGCGAAGGGGGCGGATCGCCACGGTAGCGAAACCAAAGCCGTATGTTGAATCGGCCGACTTTGTTCGTGCGATGACCATCGTCTCGGTCGTGGCGGTTCACTCGACCTGGTATATGGCGAATGGCGGCCATTGGGTCTCGTCGGGGGTTCTCTTGGCGATTCTGCACTATACCCGTGAATCGTTTATGGCTTTGACGGGGTTTGTATTAACGTATTCCTTGTTTGGTAAGTCCAATCGCTGGACGTCGGTGTGGTCTAAACGGTACAAGTTGGTCTTATTCCCGTATCTCATTTGGAGCGCGGCGTATATTTTGTTGCTGAAGGGCGGTTACCCAGGCTTTGTGCCCTTTATCGAAACGTATGGCCGGGATCTTTTGGACGGAGGAGCTTGGTTTCACCTCTACTATCTGCTCATTACCATGCAGTTTTATCTGATCTTGCCTCTCTTTTTGTGGCTCATGAAATTGGCCAGAAAGCATCCCGTCTGGGTTGTTTTGGCAGCCGTGGCGTTCCAAATGGCACTGATGGCTTATGATCAGTATGCACGAGGCGCAATTGTTTCCGGGTTTATTAACCACTATGCCGGCGACGAGGTGTGGACGTATACGGCCTACTTTGTGCTAGGCGGCGTGGCGGCGGTGCACTGGCAGTCAGTGCGACAATGGCTCCAGACGCATTTGGCGACGATTGTCTGGTGGAGTTTGGCTGCGGCCGGAATCATGTGGGTGCAGTTTTTCCTTCAGACTTACTGGGGCCATGACATGTTAATGGCGGATTCCGTGATCCAACCGGCGATGGTGCCGTGGGCATTGATGTCGATTGTGCTTTTGGCGGCTATTGGGGTCCGGTATGAAAATGTTCGCATCCGAATACCGGGGCGGTGGTCCCTAGTTAAACTGATAGCCGATCTGAGTTTTGGCATTTACCTGGTCCACCCGATGTTATTGCAGTACTGGACCGATTTATTGGCACACTTTGGCTTGTACCATCCGTCTTTTTACCTAGATGGAATTACCGTGGCGCTCTTGGTGTCGTCTTCCATGGTGCTGATGCTCTTGATCGGCATAACGCCCTTTAGCCCGTGGATAATCGGGCGGGCGGCCCGTAAAAAGTCATCCTCCAGCAGCGTGGCCGAGAAGTCGTCCCCGGCGGCAAGTCGAGCCCAGCAACTTTAGCGGAAAAGGAAGAAGGCGACCACAGCGGATCGCCTTCTTCAAATGATGCGGGCGACGCGTGCAGTACACGGCCGCTGGCTAGATCATGGTGTCAAAATCCCAACGCTCTTTCCAAGTCGGTCTTCTTGTAGCCGATAATCACTTGGCGTTGGTCATTTTTTTCGATAACCGTGGTGGGTGTTCCCATGGATCCGAGTTTCGCGAGGTCGTTTCCATAGTTGGGATTGTCTCCAAGATCCCGCTGTTCAAAGGGGATGCCTTTTTCCCGCAGCCACGCTGCTTCTTGACGGCAAGCACTTCACCCGGGTGCCGTATACACAATCACGTTGGTAGTTTGATCCATCCACTATCCCTCCCGGTCATTAGCTTACTAAACGGTAGTGGACAAAGCAAGAGTCTTGGTCCAAAGGCCGCTTATTTGGAGGGAAACCAGAGGCGCCTATTACAGACGGAATGCACCACCAATTGGAGACCCCGAACAGGGTTAGCTAGAACCGAGAGAGAATCATCATAGCGACTGCGACCGCCAGAGATCCGCCGGCTGTGGCTAGCGCGGCTTGGATCCAAGTGGTGCGGATACGACGGTGCACCGCTACGAGCAGTAATACGCTGAAAAGCACCGATGCTGTCCAATACGGCAGGGGGGTGTAGACTGGAATGAGGCGCGTCAGGCTTACGGCGACCAGCCAGCCGGAGATCACGATGATTTCACCTTTCATGCCGTCTACTGTGGTCGGCATTATTTTGAGTTGACGAAAAATCCAGTCTGCGACCCAAGGGAAAAGGTAATAGAACAAGAAGAATAGGAAAAAGGCGTTAATGAACACCGTAATCATGGCGAGAAAATGAAATCCGACCTCCAAAGTGGCGCCTAGCGTCGTTAATAGGGCCGCAATCAGCGCATTGCCCCAGAGCATGCGTTCGGTCCAAAAAAATCGGCCCGGGCCAGCGAAAGGGTTACGGACAAAGCGACTCCAATAGAGTCGCACGTCATCCGGCTGCCCGTTTTTTGCGGGAATCGGATAAGAAGGTGAACGAGGTTTTTTAGGTGACTGTTTGGAAGCTTTCTTTCCGGCCCGCTCCCGCTTTCGCTGCTGGAATGGAATGGGGCTTTTTTTACTCATGGAGCTCACCTCTTTCGCTTGACACTTATTATAAACCTGGGCGCCAAAAAAGCGGTAATCCAATTGAGGCGGTAGCGAGCGGTAGCAGGCTTAGTTATACTGAGGCCGAGAAAGGGGATCGTCGGATGAGTGATGCCGAAGTGCAGGACATCTTGCTGAATAGTCACACAGTAGCCGTGGTCGGCTTGTCGCCTAAACCCGACCGGGCCAGCCATCAGGTGGCGCAATATCTTCAGGAGCACGGATATCGGATTATTCCCGTGCATCCCGGGGCTGAGACTATTTTAGGTGAGCGGGTGTACCAACGGTTGGAGGATATTCCTGAGCCGGTCGACATCGTGGATGTCTTTCGCAAGGCGGACGACACGCCGCCGGTGGCAGAATCGGCGGTGCGAATGGGAGCGAAGTGCCTTTGGCTCCAATTGGGGATTGAGAATGACGTGGCGGAAGCGATCGCGACCGCCGCAGGACTGATCTTTGTGCAAAATCGTTGCATCAAAATTGAACATGCGAACTGGATCGGGGGTAGGGTTCATGGCCAAGGATAGCTCATTCGATATTATCTCGGAGCCCGATTGGGCGGAGGTGCTCAATGCCATCGATCAAACGCGTCGCGAGGTGAGCACGCGATACGACTTTCGGGGTCATGGCGTAGTGGTGGAGTATAACACCTCCGAGCGGTTGATTACCCTGGATGCCCCTGCAGGGCTGGTGATGGAGTCCTTAAAAACCGTCCTCGGGGAAAAGATGGCCAAACGCCAGGTCTCCTTGAAATTTTTGGATTTTGGGTCCCCTGAAGATCATGGTATGAATCGTCAACGCGTTCAGGTACCGATAAAGTCAGGCATTGCCAGCGATGTGGCGAAAAAGATTCAAAAGGTAATCCGGGGGATGGGGATCAAGGTTGAAGCGCAGATTCAGGGTGAGGCGATTCGTGTTAGCGGTAAGAACCGAGACGATTTACAGACGGTGATGCAAACCCTCAAAAGTCAAGACTTTGGGATTGAACTGGTTTATAACAATTTTCGTACGGCGTAAGGGGCGCATGGTCCCCGACAATAAGGGGGCATTATGGCTGATTGGCATCCGGGGATTGATAGAGCGATAGCGCCCAAACAGCGTCCCAAAACTTGGTTTCGTGTCGGTCTTGTGATTGTAGCGCTTTTGGGCGTCGCGGTACGTGCGCTGGGCATTGGGCGCTATCCGGGACTCATCTATGATGAATTTTATTACGTGCCGGCCGCCGATGTGCTGTTGCGCCGCCATCCGTTGGCGGCCGTAAAAAATATGGTGCCCGGCATCGACCCCAATCTTTTGTCACATCCCCCCCTGACCAAGGAAATGATCGCGGCGGCCATTTACACACTCGGCCAACACCCTTGGGCTTGGCGGCTTCCCGCATTGCTTTTTGGTGCGGCTGTGCCCCTGATTGTGGCGGGAATTGTCATAGAACTCTTCCAGGATCGGGCCATCGCCATAGGTGCAGGTGCCTTGGCAGCTTTGGATGGGCTCGTGGTGGTCATGTCCAGGGTCGCCTTGCCCGATTCACCCGCGGTTGCCCTGGTGCTAGCGAGTTTGTGGGCCCTAACCGTCATCACCGGCCGTCTCAGGCGCGGGGAAGAGGTCAGCGGATGGCGGTGGACCGGTCTGGGTGTCTTGTTGGGATTAGCGCTGGCGTCCGAGTGGATTGGCGGCCAGGCTATTCTCATGGCCTGGATATGGCTCTTGGTGTCGCATCCCAAAGTTCGACGGCTTTACCGCCGTTGGATCCCGGCGACGACAATCCTGCCACTGGCCGTCTACTATTTAACCTATTTTTATGCATGGCCATCGGGCTATCATGAGCCCTGGCTGCCTTCGAATCCGTATATCGCTTTTTTCAAATTACAGTGGCTCATGTTAAAGGATATGTGGACGCTGCGTTTTTTCCATCCGTGGACGGCTAATGCCTGGACCTGGCTTTTGATTCCCCGACCGACCGCCATGATCTTATCGGTGAGCCTTCATCAGACGGTGCGGCTTATGGCGTTTTCAGATCCACTGGTGGTGTGGATCGGTCTGGCCGCTCTTTTGGGTGGTATTCTCTATGGCAAACGTCACCCGGCATATCGTCAGGCGTGGGGCTTTTTAGGGCTTTGGTTTCTGTGCTTTTACGCGACGTGGCTTTTAACACCGCGCTCCAAATTCCTGTATTACTTTGCGAGTGCTTCGGTGGGATTGGATATCGCCTGTGCGGCGGCGCTTGTCATACTGTGGCGGTCACTCAGACAAAACCCGGTGGGCCGGGCTCTTTGGGGAGGGCTCGTGGGCCTGGTGAGTCTCACCCTTTTGTATCTCCTGCCGTTATGGGTGGGGATGGCGCTGCCTCGGCCGTTTTATCACGCGATTTTTTGGCCAGCGTCCTGGAATGCGCGCACCAAACCGTCGACGACGGTGTCTACTGCGAATTTTGCCTTGACGATGAATCCTGTGAGGACCCCGGTATCTTCATGGAAAAGTATGGCGGCTCCCACGGGCGCCCCACCCCTCCCCAAGATCTGGCCGGTGTTCCGCGGTTCGCCATCACATAATAGCAACTACTCAACGTCTTGGCGGGTTAAGTCGGGCTATGCCTTGACCTTGGCGACGGCGGGGTTAGCGCAAGCGCCGGCGGTGGTAGGCACGACCGCGTACGTGGGCACGAATAATAGTCAGCTATATGCGGTAAATGTGCCGACGGGTACCGTGAAGTGGGCCGTAGGATTGCCGAACACCGCCTTGAGCACGCCGGTCGTGCAAAACGGGATGGTCGTTGTAGGATTGGGGAACGGGGTTTTCTCTCACTTCTCGAAACACACGGGCTGGATACGGGGCAACGGAGTGAGTGGGCTAATGGCTTTTAATCAGAAGACCGGTGCTGATCTTTGGTTTCATCCCACCCAAGGGGAAGTCATGTCCTCCCCGGTTATTGCAAACAAAACGGTATATGCCGCCACCGGTGCGAGCCGTCTGGTCGCGCTCAGTTTGACTACGGGCAAGCGCCTGTGGTCGCTTAAGCTTGGAGGGTTTGACAGTCTTTCCAGCCCGATTATCGCCGATCACCATCTTTACGTGGCCACCAATGCCTACTTCTCCGCCTACCCGGCTAAACGATCCACGGTGTGGTCCATTAATGTCATCACCCATCAGGTGAGCTGGCATAAAAACCTTCCGGTGGCTAGTGGCCTATCGGACTGCTCATTGGCATCGGATGGAACTCGGCTCTACGTGGCGGGCGTGCCTAAAGTGAGCAACCGGGGACAGGGCACCCGGGTATCGCAAAAGCTCTTTAGTCTCAACCAGGCCTCCGGCAATATTGTTTGGGCGCGGTCCATGGGCCGAGGTCACCTGCCTGCCTTGGACCAAACAGAAGAAGGGATACCGTTGGTGGTAGGCGGCGTCGTCTATGAAGGCAGTCCGGCGTCCAACCGAGTGGTGGCCTTTAAAGCCGCTTCGGGTCAAAGGCTCTGGACACGGAGGCTGGCGGCCGGCGTGACGGGAAATCCGGTGTTGGCGGGGGGGCGTTTATGGGTCATCACTGAAACCGGTCGCCTGATCGTACTTAATGCCCAAACGGGGCGGATCGTCGCATCGGACCCGTACGCCTTTGGGACGGTCGGAGCGGCAAGTCCTCTCATTGTCGGTGATGCCGTGTTGCAAAGTACGCTTTCGGGAAAACTGGTGGTGCAGCCGCTGGAGCATTAGTTTTTAGGATTGAATGAGTGTATGATGAACCTAGAGAGAAGGGGGATGACGAGAGAGATGTTGCCAAAGAAGTGGGGTAATCTTGAAAGGCAACGGCCACGCCTAAGGTGGGCAACCTGGGGCATGGGGGCGGGGGTTGTCTTAACGGCGTTGGGAGCACTAGGACTAGGAAGTTTACCATTCGGCATCCTGGTGCTGGTTGGATCGGGTGTCTGGGCTTACACCATGCTTCGCTAAAAATTTCGTCCGGGACTCGGACGACCGCGTTGGAAACCCGCACGATGGTGCGGGTTTTTGGCATTAAGTCCGCCTCGCGGAATTCTCTATATGGAGTTGTTTACCACAGATAGTAGACACTATAATGGTCAATGTACTAGATAAAGGGGTTGAAGTCGTGCGCTGTCCTTTTTGTCACGATGAGGAGACCAAAGTACTAGACTCTCGACCGACGGAAGATGGACAAGCTATACGCCGTCGGCGCGAATGTCTTCAATGCCATCGTCGATTTACATCTTATGAGCGGGTCGAGGAGATTCCGGTGTGGGTAGTGAAAAAGGATGGGCGTCGCGAGACTTTCGACCGAAGCAAAATTTTGCGAGGATTGTTGACGGCTTGTGAAAAGCGACCGATTTCGCTCGAGTCCCTATCAAGTGCCGTCGACCAGGTTGAAAGAAGTGTGCGCGATTTGGCCAGCGGCGAAGTGGCCACCCGGGTGATTGGCGAACTCGTGATGCAACGGTTAAGGACGCTGGATGAAGTGGCGTATGTGCGTTTTGCGTCTGTCTATCGTCAGTTTACGGATATTGAAGGATTCCGTCAGGAACTGGAGCGGTTGATTCAGACGCAAAAGTCCCGGGATTGACAGGAGGAATGTCACGGATGGAGTTGAAGACCGGATTTAAGTCGGAGCTAAGCTGGAAAATATTTCTTGACCGATATACGACCAAGGACCCCTTGCGACAGTTTCAGGTCGGGGACTTGGTGATTGCGCTCGTCGAACCTCATCCTAAGTGGCCCAAAAAGGATGTGGGCGTCGTGAAAGCCCTTTTGGACAACGATTATCTGTCTATCGGACTCATCACCGGTCCCCAAAAGGGTGACATCATCGAACGCCGCCAAAATGAATGCGACCGCCCCTTGGAGACTACCATTCATGATGTGGCCCGCCGCATTGCTAGCGGCGTGGCCTCGGTGGAGAAATCGCCGGTCCGGTCAGATGTGCAGGAGAGTTTCGCGAGGGAAATTGCCGCGTTGCGGTTCGTGCCGGGCGGTCGCATTTGGGCCGGAGCGGGGACCGGGCAGGATTTGACCTATTTCAATTGTTACGTAATCCCGTGTCCTCAGGATAGTCGCCAGGGCATTGTGGACACGCTCGGCCAAATGATTGAGATCATGAGCCGGGGCGGGGGGGTAGGCATCAACATTTCGTCATTGCGACCCCAGCGTGCCATTGTCCGCGGGGTGAATGGGCGGTCGTCCGGGGCCGTGTCGTGGATGGACCTCTTTTCCCGGGCCACCGGATTGGTCGAGCAGGGAGGATGTTTTGCTGAAGATACGCGGATTGCCACGAACCAGGGCCTTATCTCAGCCGGGGAATTATCTTCCCGGATTCGCACCGGCGAACAGTTCTCGGCCTTGACTCATGAGGGATGGCGTCCGATTACGGCCCAATTCCACAATGGCAAAAAGCAGTTGTGGAGCATCACCACACGGCGGGGTATGGTTGTAGAAGTGACAGAAGATCACAAGATGGGGGTGATGCGCGATGGTCGTGTGGCCACGGTGCCATTAAAGGCGTTGAAGGTAGGCGATGAGACGCTGGGACTTATCGGTCGGGGAGTTCCCGACCACGATGTCGAACTAACCTCCCTTGACTCCAACAGGGTATCCTTCGAGAGGGGTAATAGCCCCAGGGAATTCCCCAGCGTGCTCGACGAACGTCTCGCCTATCTGGTCGGTTACATGGCGGGCGATGGCAGTGGGCGCAGGAGCGATCAAGGCACTGTAGCCATCGGGGTTGATGACGATTACCCTAGTATAGCAAATCGCCTGACCGACTTTAGCCAGGCGCTATTTATGGCCAGTCCTCGAAGGGAATTTTCTGACGGGGAAAGACAAATCTTGGTCATCGATTCGCCTCACTTGGTAGAGTGGCTCGCGCGGAACAACCTTTTGGAGCAGAAAAGCGACTCTATCGGAGTGCCCGAGCGCATCTTGCAGTCGGGAACTACGGTTATGGCTGGGTTTATTGCGGGGTTCTTTGACGCGGCGGGCAGCGCGCCCGACCCAAGTCGGGGGTATGAGGCGAAGGCATTTAACCGCCCTATCGCCCAGAGGATTCAAGAAATGCTGTTCGTCTTGGGCATTGCCGCTCACATATATGAAGGAGATTCCATGGGACCGGGCCAGTATCGGTTGGTGGTGGAGCCCGAATTCGAAGAGCAGTTCCAGGGGATCATGCACCGTTCGGTGAGGGTGTCCGAGCGTATGGGCGTGGCAAACCAGCCGTCGTATGTCCAGGCGAGTAGAACCGTCCCTAGGGATATAGAGCCGTGGGGCGTCGGGACCGGACAGCGTGTTAAAGTGGATGGTTCTCTTAGTGGCCGCCATTCCGTAGAAGAGTCTGGGGAGGGAGATCCCCGGGCGATAGCGGTGGTTGATCGGGGTGGGGAGGTGCTAGCCGATGTCATCGTGTCGATTTTGCCGACCCGGATGGCCGAGGTGTATGACTTTGAGGTTGCCGACACCCACATGGTGAGTGGTAACGGGTTTTACACCTCTAACAGCCGACGGGGTGCTTTAATGCTCCAAATCGAGGATTGGCATCCGGATGTATGGCGGTTCATTGAGGTCAAGAAGACCCCAGGCATGGTGGAGAATGCCAACATCAGTGTGCGCATCTCGGACCGTTTTATGCAGGCTGTCAAGGCGGATGCTGACTGGGACTTGGTGTTTCCGGATACCGCCGATCCGGACTATGACGAGATTTGGGACGGAAACTTGGAAACTTGGCGCGAACGCGAAAAGCCAGTCATTCACTATGAGACGGTAAAGGCCAAGAAGCTATGGCATGCCATAATTGAAGGCGCCTGGCAGGCGGCCGAGCCTGGCATTGTATTTGACGAGCGTCATGAGAAGGATTCCAACAGTTGGTATTTCAATCCTCTAATTAGCACTAATCCTTGTGTGACCGGAGATACGTTGGTAGCGACGGATATGGGTCCTGTCAGAGCCCGCAACCTCAAAGTCGGCGTGAAGATCCGCACCCCCGAAGGTCTTCAGCCGATAGACCAGGTGTACAACAATGGCGTACAAAAAATCTATCGGGTGCATTTCTCGGATGGCGGATTTTTAGATTGCACCAACGACCATCGAGTCAAGGTTGCTCGAACGACACATGATGAGTGGGTGATGGCGCAAGACCTTACACCGGGCGATCGGGTGTGGGTGATTCCCAATGAGGCGTTCGGGGATCATCGCATCTTCTCCAAAGAGGCCCAGCGTTATGTAAAGAGTTGCCCATTGAATTTAAGTGGTTCTTATGACCGTATGGCAGGATTTTTAGCGGGATCGGTCTGGGGCGACAAGCTGACCGCGTTAAACCAGAACAGCCAGGATGAGCCGACCCATCAAATCCGGTTTGGGTCCGACGATCAAAATTGGCTGGACACCTTTTTAAAGATTTTGCAAGAGTCGGGAATACCCAGTCGGTTGAGCGTAGAAGACCACGAATTGTCGTTAGGGGCCACCGTGGTCGTACAGCAAAAGGTCACAGGGGAATCGGAAACACTAGGGACGATTTTAGCGAAAATTGGCATGCCCGTGAATGTCGCATCGGGGCATAAAGCCTTGCCTGATGAGTTCCTGCAAGCCCCTCGCGACTTCGTGGCAGGACTGTTGGATGGCCTTTTTTCCAGGGATGGGCGCGTCGCGATGACGGATGACGGGGCTTGGCTTCAACTCCAGGCGATTTCGTACGAGCTCGCCCAGCAGGTGCGCAACCTGCTTTTGCAGTTTGGGATTCGCGCACGCGTGTGTCGTGGCGAAGCGATAGGATCGCTAGATATGGCTGCAATCGGGGAACTGTATGATGTCGTGGTCACGAACGAGGGGATTGGGCGCTTTCGTGAGGTGATTGGGTTAACGCATCCCGAAAAGTCTCGTAGTTTGGGGGAGTTTGCCACAGATTCGCCTGCCTCGGCCAATTCATGGACGGCAGCGGTGACGGGTGTGGAGGATACGGGCCGGGAAGAAGAAGTCTTTGACGTTCATGAACCCAAGACGTTAACCTGGGTGACAAACGGATACGTATCTTTTGACTGTGCGGAGCAACCGTTGCCAGCGTGGGGCGTTTGCACCTTGGGGCATGTCAATTTAGCGGCCTTCTATAACGAGGAGCGCGGCGATGTTGACTGGGATGCGCTTCGGGTGACGATTCGAATGGGCACACGCTTCCTTGATGATATCGTAGACGCCACGCCGTACTTTTTTGATGAAAACTATCGGAATCAACAAAAGGAACGGCGCATCGGGCTGGGCACCATGGGCCTCGGGGAACTCTTGATTCGTCTTGGACTTCGGTACGGCAGTTCCGAGTCCATCGAATTCATTGACCGACTGTATGAGTTTATCTGCACTGAGGCCTATCTCTACGACGTGGAACTTGCCAAAGAAAAAGGCGCATTTCCCGCATTTGACGCGGAACAGTATCTTCAAAGCGGCTTTATGCAACGCATGCCGGACTCGGTGCGGGAGGCGATTCGCGCGAACGGAACGCGTAACGTCACCATTCTGACGCAGGCGCCGACCGGGACAGTCGGGTCCATGGTCAATACCAGCACGGGCATCGAGCCATTTTACGCCCTAACGTACTTTCGGCAGTCACGGCTGGGGTTTGATGAGCAATATGTCCAAGTAGCCCAAGAGTGGATGGACGCGAATCCAGGGGGAACGCTGCCCGAGTACTTTGTCGGGGCGATGGACTTGACGCCCGAAGAACACGTGCGGGTACAGGCCACAATTCAACGCTGGACCGATTCCAGCATTTCCAAGACGGCTAATGCGCCTAGCACCTATACGCTGGAAGATACCGCCAGCCTCTATGAATTGGCGTACGATTTGGGATGTAAAGGGGTCACCATCTACCGCGATCAGAGTCGGCAAGAACAGGTTCTCCATCTAAGCGACACCAGTAAAGCGGCAGAGGCTCCGGCTGCAACCATTGATACCGGTGTAGACGTTGAAGTCTACCCGCTGCCGGCCCAAGTGAATGGTCGCACCTATCGCAAGGAGACCCCGGCGGGAACGGCCCGGGTTGTCATCAATGAAGTGGACGGAAGTCCCTTTGAGGTCTTCATGTTACTAGGGCGAGCAGGGTCTGAAGTCCAATCGTTTATGGAGGCACTGGGTCGCATCATTAGCTTGTATCTGAGGTCCAACGGCAATCTCACGGCCCGCCGCCGATTAGAACTGGCTGCCGACCAGTTAAAGGGCATTGGAGGAGCCAATCAGATGGGGTTTGGTGCAGGACGGGTGCTCAGTGTGGTAGACGGCATCGGAAAATTGTTAGATAGCCACCTTAACCAAGGTAAGGGCAGGGACAACAGTGCGGCTGAGCCGCAATTTGTTAAGACGGGGATGAGCCGACCGGGGACGACCCCCACCTATGATTTGTGTCCGCAGTGCGATGCGCCAAGCCTGATTTACGAAGAGGGCTGTCAGCATTGCACGGTGTGCGGCTACTCCAAGTGTTAGAAGACCTCTAAATTAGTTTTCAGTACGATCATCGATATCTGTTGATTTATCAAGGGATTCCAATACTACACAGGTAGTTTGGGATCCCTTTTATTCGGTGTCAAATACCTGTGTAGGTTTGAGACCTCTCGGAACAGATGTTTCAATGTTTCCGAGGGGAGGTAGAAGAGGTTGCCATTGTGCTGGAGGGGTGTTCACCGAAATGCACATTCACCCGGTCGATGGGAAAGTCGGACCGTCATTGCGGGGGAGGTTGCTATGGTTGGGTGCAGCGTCGAAAAGTGTGCGTTAGAACCCAGGCGCGAAAGACACTCATGAACGTACCTGTGTATTTTGAGTTGGTGATCACTCGATACAGTGCCACTACAGCAAACTACCAGTGTAGATATCATGAGTAACGCCTGCTCAATTGTGTTAGAAGACCTCTAACAGGACTGTTTTGGATGGACGTTCAGGAAATTGGGAAGTGACCGCGGTTGCATCCCGATTCTCTCTATACCGCGGCATTCGAGAAGGAAGGTCGGACAAAGGGGTTCCGCCGGCATAGGAGCTTGTCCAAAAATCGAGGGGGTTGTGCGCCGTAAAATTCAGCAGTTCTTGTCGGGGATGCCGTCTATCGTGTCCGCACGGGTTTTTTTGCAGAAGGTTCCGACCT
>JAJZXX010000123.1 GCA_021806205.1 Bacillota bacterium
GGAAGTTTTGTTCATGTCTCGGTCACCTCGATCACGAAAGTTGTTCGATTACTTCGCGATATCGTGCCGAAAGTCCTTTACGACAAGCGGTATTTCTCTTAATTTAGCGCGTATGGGGTACTACGCCCGGCCTCAAGGCCGAGGGATCCGCCGCGCTGTATTTTGATGAACACACCCTAGCAAACCACAAAAAGTTTGGAAACCCATCGTAAAAAGACTTGACAATAGACTAAGTTGTGCCATTATTGTGAACAGAGAACTAAGTTCACTAATATATTCATTACCAGGACACTCTTGGAGGTGGTCACGTGAAGCTTTCCCTGGTCACGGGAGCAGCGAGCGGCATCGGACGTGAAACTGCCCTTCAAATGGCTCGTTCCGGATACCATTGCGTGGCTGTCGACGTAAACGTAGAGGGTGGCCAAGCATTGGCCGAAGAAGCATTGTCCGGCGGGCTATCCCTGACATTTGTTCCAGCCGATGTGTCGGATGACCATGAAACCGACAATCTGTTTTCGCACCTTCGGGACATCAAAATGCCACTCACGGCGCTGGTCAATGCCGCCGCAATCGTGACTTTTAATAATCCTGAAGATATTTCGCTTGCGGATTGGGATCGCATTATTCGTGTGAATTTGCGCTCAGTGTGGCTGATGTGCAACAAGGCTCGTTCGCTGATGGCAGAGTCCGGTGGCGGCGCCATCGTGAATATTTCGTCAGTGCATGCCTGGGCCACGGATAATTTGGTATCTCCATACACCGCATCGAAGGGAGGGATATCCGCGCTGACCCGCGCCTTAGCTGTCGCATGGGGGTGTCAGGGCATCCGTGTGAATGCGGTGTTGCCAGGGCCAATTGATACGCCGTTGATGCGGTCCAATCTTCGCGCAGTTGGAGACGAAGAGGAAGAATACGCCAAAATAGGAGCCAGGTTGGCTTTGGGGCGAGTGGGGCAGCCCATCGAAATCGCACACGTGGTGGAGTTTTTGTGTTCCATGAAGGCAAGTTTTGTGACTGGCGCCGAGATTCTAGTAGACGGTGGAATGCTGGCGCATGCCTGAGTTTCACTACCAGCCACCACCATATTTTCTATAAGACAGGAGAGAGACTATGTCATCACATTGGCTCAAAGTGGGCAGCGGCGTGTTGGCTGCGGCAGCGGTGCCGTTGGCGTTGGTAGCCGGCTCAGCAGGAACCCTGGCCGCGTCCAAACCTCACAACCATGTGGTTCTGCGCGTCTGGGATATGAACCAGGCGGATACCCCAATTGGTAAGGAAGAGCACAAGTATATTGTGCAATTTGAAAAAGCTCACCCGGGCGTGACAGTCAAATTGACGGTCATTCCGTATGTTGACTACTTTCATGATTTGACCGTGGCGGTCAAGGCAGGTAAAGCGCCTGACATTGCCACTGTCGACGAGATTTGGAATCCCGCTTTTGCGGCGAGCAATGCCATTATCCCGCTCTCCTCGCTCATGAAGCGGTACCAAATGAGCTCGTCCAACTATTTCAAACCGGCCTGGCAAACTACACTCTACAAAGGTCAGTCCTACGGCATCCCCTGGAGTTTCGACGTATGGGAGCAGTTGTACTGGAACAAGACCTTGTTCGCTAAAGCCCATATTTCAGGCCCGCCAAAAACGTGGACGCAAATGCTTAGTGATGCCAAAAAACTTACCCATGCGCCCAACCAGTATGGCCTCGCGGTAATTGGAGACAAAGGCGAGGACACCGTGGTTGTTATGGACTCGCTGATTTACTCAAACGGGGGAAGCATCGAAAAGAACAACCAGGTGACCTTTAATTCGCCGAAGGTGAAACAAGCGCTGACGTTCTACAAGAATCTGTCTAAATATGCGCCTCCCGGTGTGGCCAGCGCCACCGAATCGACCTCGATTGGCCTGTTTTCGTCTGGAAAAGTTGCCATGGCGTTTGATGGTTCGTGGCAGCAGGCGACTTTGGAATCCCAGGTGCCCCATCTAAATTGGGGCATCGCGGTTCCTCCGGCGCCCACGGGCAAATCATTCCACGGCACACTTGGCGGGTGGAATCTGGTTGTGTTCAAACAGTCTAAACATCCCAGCCTAGACATGCAGTACATTAAGTGGATGACCAATCCCAAAGTGGAGGTCAACGTGGCCTCGTTGATCCCGGCAAACAAGGCGGCTGGGCTGCAATTTGTCAGGAAGCACCGTAGACAGCCATTGGTGATTCTTAACACTCTTGAAAATGGCTATCCGCGGCCAATTTCGCCGAACTACCTGGCCATCTCCACCATCCAACAGAACGCGATGAGCGAGATTTGGACTGGCACCCCTGTGGCTCAGGCTGTCGCTCAAGCTGCGGCGTTGATGAAGCAGCAATAACAAATTCGGGGCGGCCGGGGGGATCCTCGGCCGTCTCTTAGGGTGAGGTCGTATGCAACAACCTGTCACAGCTTCCACAACTATCAGAGCCCGAGGCCGCCATTCCCGCTCCCCAGCTATTTGGCTTTTACTGCCGACCCTGATTTCGATGGTCACCCTGGTACTTTATCCTTTAGTTCGAGGATTTTACACCAGTCTAACCACTAGCTTTTTTCTCAGCAACCAGGCGGTATTCGCTGGATTCAAAAATTACGCATCATTACTGCATAATCCAGTCTTCTGGACAGTAGTTTGGCATGGTCTCGTCTGGACGGTCGGCGTGGTACTGGGGCAACTGGTTCTTGGGTTTGTCGGTGCATTGATTCTTAATCAGCCCGTCAAAGGGCAGGCACTATTTCAGAGCATCACCTTCATCCCATGGATTATGCCGGGGGTTGCTGCGGGCCTTTTGTGGTCCTTGATGTATGATCCCACCTTTGGGCTTGTTGGCAACATTCAGCATTTGCTGGGACTCTCCAGCACGGCATATTTGTCAAACATCCATACGTCAATGGCCGCGGTCATCTTGGCTGCCATTTGGAAGGGGACCCCCTTTACCATTTTGATGATGGTGGCCGGTCTACAGACGGTTGACACGGCAGTTATCGAGGCAGCTCGAATTGACGGCGCCTCATGGTTTAAGGTGATCCGCCATGCGGTTATTCCGCAAGTTGCGCCGGTGCTGCGAACCACGGCATTGTTCATTACCGTGTGGACCTTCAACTACTTCGACATGATTTACGTGATGACCAATGGCGGTCCGGTCAATTCAACGCAGATATTTCCGACGTACGTATACCAACTGGCATTTGGGCAGTTGGATTACGGGTTGGGGACGGCAGCAGGCATTTTGTCTCTGGTGGTTGTGGGAATTATCGCCGCATTCTTTATCGTGGAACTGTCTCGGCAAGGAGCGTTGGACTAGTGAGTGTGGCAATGGTGCTTAAGAGGGGCAGTCAATATTTGTGGGTCTTACTACTAATGGCGTTCTTCGTGACGCCTCTTATCTGGATGGTCAGTACGTCGTTCAAATCCGCTGGACAGATATATACGGCTAACGGACCGTTCTTCCCCACGCACTGGACATTGCAAAACTATCACGTGGCGTTTGCGACTGGGTTGGGCCGGATGTTTCTCAACAGCACGATCGTGGCCGTCTCGACGACTGTCGTTTCGCTATTATTTGCGGTGTTATCGTCGTATGCGGTGTCGCGCATCATGTTTCGGGGACGCCGCATGATTCTGGTGTCCATGATTCTTAGTCAACTCATTCCGTTGTCGGTGCTGATCGTTCCGATTTATCAAATTATGGCGCAGCTGAACCTCCTCGACCAATTTCCATCGCTGGTGATAGCATACTTGACCTTCAGCATTCCGGTGGCGGTATGGTTTCTAAGAAGTTTCTTCCTCAGCGTTCCGGCTGAAATTGAGGAGGCTGCCCGGGTTGATGGATGTTCACTGTTTCAGGCGTTTATTCGAGTGGTCATTCCGTTGATTGTTCCCGGATTGGCCGCTACGGGTATCTACGTATTCGTAACGGTGTGGCAGGAACTGATGTTTGCGATAACCTTCCTGACGACCCCAGGCAAATACACGCTGCCGGCGGGTGTGATTTTATTTATCGGCCAGCACGGCACCAATTTTGGAGCGGTGATGGCCGCCGCAACGGTGATGAGTATTCCACCTTCAATCCTTTTCCTGCTTATGCAAAAGCGGTTGATAAGTGGATTTGCGAGCGCTGGCGGAATTAAATGAGACTGATTACTAACTTGGGGGGCAATTGCTTGTGACGGCGCGCACTGTTGATACCGCATTAGACATTCTGGAACTATTGGCTCGTCGCAAGGATGGGGCCCGGTTCAGCGACTTGGTTGCTGATCTTCGGCTGCCTAAGAGCACGGCCAACGCCGTCCTGACCTTGCTGGAAGCGCGCAAATATGTGCATCGTGATGAGATTACGAACCGGTATATTCTCGGCGGCAAGCTGCGCGAGCTATTGAGTATCACGGAGCATTCCGAAGTAGACCTAAGAGTGGTGCATTGGGCCCGGGACTTGAGTCAGCGACACGGCGTTAATCCCGCCATATGGGTTCTCGAGGATGCGCTCCTCACACAATATAGCGCTATCGGTGAAAATCAACATGTGGTGGTTCCCTCCAGTAGTGTGCCGCTGGGATATTTGTTTAACGCAGGCCCGAGGTTGTCCAATCAGGAAGAGGAACTTGTAGCCCGGCGATTTGCCCGCGCCACCGGCACGGTAATTCATGGTGACACGGTCGGGCCCGGCGTCCGGCAAGCTGCAGTCGCTTGTCTCGACATCGACACACCGGCTGCGCTCGAACTGGATATTCCAGAGGGGCGCCGACAGGACGTCGATTGGATTGAGAGTGTGCTGAGGCACCGTGAGGTGAAATGGAACAGCAGTCGCCCCAAAATTGGGTGGCTCATGTCCGATGTAGCACTCGACAGTTATCGGGCGATGGTAGGATGGGCGGAATACTGGGCGGAACAAGCCGGGGTTGATATCATTTGGGCGGACAGCGAGGAAAATGAAGTCAAAGAACAGCTGGCTGAGCGCTTGTTGATGGATCAGCAAGTGGATGTGCTGGTAGTGCATCCCGTCAATGCGTACTACAGTTCCGCCATTTTCTACGAGGCAGGCCGCCGTAATATTCCTACCATCTGCTTTCAGCGTCCCGCGCAGGCCACCTTTGACCTGTTTGTCGGCGGCAGCGCTTACGATTGGGGGCGCCTGCAGGTTCAGTATCTTCAGCAGCGCGATATCAAAGGGCGTGTGGTACTGATCGAAGGCGATCCCAACAACGGCAACAGTATGGCCATCTCGCGCGGTGTCACCGACGGCATCGCCGCTCTTAAGGAACAGTCGTTGTCGCTTGTGTATCGACAAGTCGTGCCCAAGTGGAATCCCAATGAGGCCGCCAGAATCGTGGAGGGATTGCGCCAATCAGGTACCGAGTATGACATATTGTTCGTCGCCAATGACGATATGGCCAATGGGGTGCTGAGCTTATTTGAGGGTGAAGTTCCCAAGTTGGTGGCTGGGGACGGTGACCGAGCTGGCATTGAGAATATTGCCAGCGGGCGGCAGGCCGCCACCGTCTTTCAGGATTACCGAGAATTGACCCGTTTGGTGGTGGAAGCCCAGGAGTACTTGCGGCGCGGCGAGCGCCCACCGGCGGCCAAACGACGCCAACTTATTCCTCAGAATGCGGCTACCCTAGCTTGGGCACTAGATGTTCCGTACTTCATTGTCGATCAAACGACTCTGGATATTGTCCGGGAATTTTGGGCTACTTATCAAACATTGATTGTAGAGAGCTTCCTAGCGAGGAGAGATTAGGATGGATGGCGCGCCGACTGCGTCGTGGAGTGTGTCGGGAACGGCAGGCAGCTTGTTTGATGTGACGGTTAATGACGGCCCGGAAAAGGGAAGTCGCCTGATATGTGCGCGCAATGGGGTGGGGTTGCAGTGTGTGGTGCATCCCGACCGAGGGATGGACATCGGCGAGGTACTCTACCAGGGGTTCCCTCTCACCTGGGCATCGTTGCATGGTCATCCGGCTCCATGGGCATTTGGCAGTGGCGACGGCAACTGGCTGGACGCTTTTGGCGGTGGCCTTTTGAGTACCTGTGGCCTCCTGTTTATGGGTAAGGCTAGCGACGAGAACGGCCGTCTCCTGGGATTGCACGGCAATATCTCCCGCCAATCGGCACGGGAAGTGGCGGCCGTCACCGAAAGCAGCGGGGGTATTGCCATTGACGGCCGCGTGTCCGAATCAAATGGTTTCTTTACCCGTTTGGACATGCACCGCCGGATTCGCATCCCAAGGGATCAGGCAGTGATTGAGGTGCGGGACACGGTAACCAATGTTGGGGCGGAGTCCTGCCCGCTGATGTTGTTATACCACATGAATTTCGGCTACCCACTCATCGATCCCGGGGCCACCGAAATCATCTGGCCCGGCTCGGCACGGGCGCTTTGGGGCGAGGAGAGCGACCGTGACTTCAGCCATGTGTTGCCTCCGAGGGACGACAGCGGTGAAACGGTAGCCGAAGTTGAGATTCCTGAAGGTTCTGTCGAGGTGATCATGCACAATCGGCGGTGGTTGGGGGGCGTTGCGATTTCGATATCGTTTAACGCGGGCGAATTACCGTATCTCTTTCACTGGCGGATGTTTCGACGTGGAGTATACGGGATAGCGGTGGAGCCGTCCACGGCAGGCCTCGAGGGGCGGCCTCAGGAACGTTCCCTGGGGAGGGTGCGGTATCTCGCACCAGGGGAATCCCAGACGTTTGGAGTACGCGTGGTCGTGTGGTCAACGAGGGAGAGTGGTGCTGATGGCTGAACCGTTGGTGGTAATGACATGGGACCACATTCGTGGCCGCCGCCCCGTGGAGGTTTGCGCGGCGCAGTGGAAACTTGACCATCCCGGCCAACATGTCTTAGTGCAGACCCGATCACTGGCGGATTTTGAACACGATCCCATCCAAGAACTGGCGCGGCGGTGCGACCTGGTGCTGTATGATCATCCTTTTGTCGGAACGGCAGCACACGATGATATATTCCTGCCGCTGGACGACTGGATTATCCCAGAATTTTTAGAAGACCAACGGACCCACAGTGTGGGACCAAGCCATGCGAGTTATGAGTGGAATGGCCATCAATGGGGACTGGCGATCGATGCGGCCGCCCAGGTCTCGGCATATCGGCCCGATCTGTCAGAGTCAACGGATTATCAAGTGCCTAGGAGTTGGGACGAGTTGGAGCACTTTGCAGCCCATTTGCCTCCACAGGCTATGGGGATGGCGCTGAATCCGACTCATGTTTTTGCCACTTTTCTCACATTGCTGGCTGCTGTTTCTGGAGGTGAAGGGTGGGACGGACGATCGCCGATTGACAGCGTACTGGGAAATGAAGCGTTAGGGCGGCTGCGATGGCTATGGGAACAGGCTCATCCGTTGTCTCGCGCATCCAGCCCGATCGACGTTCTTGAGGCCATGGGAGCAGATGACGGGATTTGGTATGTTCCATTGATTTTTGGTTATGTAAATTACTCGGTTGCGGGCTACAAACCCCACCGAATATGCTTCGGTGCCATCCCAGTTTCGCACGGCGCCATTTTGGGTGGCGTAGGCATCGGTGTATCAGCGTTGCGCAGCGAGAACCGTGCGGCTGCGCTGGAGTTTGCCCAGTATTTGGTGACCGGGAGTATCCAGGGAGGCCCCTACGTGCGGAGTGGAGGACAGCCTGGATACCGTGACGTGTGGGAAGACGAATTGGTGAATGTGGATCGGGCGAACTTTTTCAAAGAGACCCTGCCCGTTCTCGATGGCGCCTATGTGCGCCCGCGGTACGCGGGCTACCAAACGCTGCAGCGCCAAGCAGAACTCTATTTGCATGATGAGCTGGCGTCAAAGTCACCCCACCCAAGCATCTTGGCCGGCCTGAATAAGATTTTTAGTCAATCGACGCACAACACCAACTAAGGGGGATTGGCAATGTTGCCGCTCGAAGGATTGCGCATCTTAGACTTTACCCAAATGATGTTTGGACCATATGCGACGCAGATGTTGGGAGATACCGGAGCGGACGTCATTAAGGTAGAGAAGCCTGGTGGTGAATGGGAGCGTACGCTGAGCTACCGCGGCACGTATCTGGACGACGTCAGCCCTTTTTTTCTGGCAATGAACCGCAACAAACGCAGCATTTGCATCAATCTGAAGGATGTTGAAGGCCGTAAGCTGGCCCAGCGATTGGCTGCCCAATGCCACGTGGTGGTGTCTAACTTTCGTCCTGGAGTGATGGAACGACTTGGACTGGGCTACCAGCAATTAAAGACGGTTAAGCCTGACATTATTGTGGTTGAGGGATCCGGTTGGGGATCGGATGGGCCCTATGTGGGCCGCCCGGGGCAGGATCTGCTGGTGCAGTCGGTGGGGGGCGTGACCTGGTCCACAGGGCGTGACGAGGAAATGCCGACGCCTGCGGGGACGTCAATTGCCGACGCGTTTGGAGCGATGCATCTGGTCAACGCCATTCTAACTGCTTACATTCACTGGAAGAACACGGGCGAAGGACAACTAGTCCAGGTTAATTTGCTCGATAGTTTGATGGCTATCCAGTGTCAAGAGGCGGTGGCCTGGATGAATCTCGGTGGTGATTTGACGCGGCCGCGGGTGACCCCGGGGGCCCCTTGGACAGCCGCGCCATTTGGAATCTATGCGGTTAAGGACGGGCACATTGCCCTGGCGATGAATGACTTCGCCGTGCTGGCCCGCGTACTTGAGGCCCCGCAGTTGGAAACTCACCAAGACACTGTGCAGGCTTTCGTTGATCGGGAAAGTGCTGCCCTTGAGTTGGGAGCGATTTTACA
>JAJZXX010000121.1 GCA_021806205.1 Bacillota bacterium
GGTCGTCCAATTAATTGGACATACGCATACCAAGACCGGTCTAAAAATTCAGGCGGCGTTGGACACCAACGCCTATGCGACTGGAAAAAAGGTCGATAAGGAGGCCTTAGCAGCGTTGAACATTGAATGACCCGCCGATCAAAATTCACAGTGGAACTATGTTATCCGGCCCCATGTCAATGCCGATCACTCAGAAGTCGTAGGTTAAAATTTCATGACGCCTAAGACTTTGGCGCCGGGAATTTCTTTCGAATCCCTGGCATTCCCGATTCAAAATCGGTCCTCATTTCACTGGTTGATGACCGAAGGCTATTTGCTGCTGGGGGGATCCAACACCCCTCTGATGTTGTACCGGTATGACAGTCGGCAACACCGATGGGAACCTATCGTACCCGCTGGGCTACCCCGAGCGACGGCGGTCGGCCCCTTGACCGGGTTTTCGATACAAAATCCGCAGACCGCCTGGGTGGCCATATCGGGCAATGATGGCGGTAGCCTGGACCGCGTCCAAATCCGCCGGGATCACGCGATCGTTCATGCCGTATCCCTGCCAGGCTTGCATCCAGTAGGCGACCATGGCATCGAGCCACCGGTTTTCGATGGCCAAATAGGGGTTGTTATGGGATTTGTTGGCGGTTCAGGGGTGCCCCTCACGGGCCAGGTGTGGGAAACGGATAACAGTGGGGCTACGTGGAAGCAGACGGCGGAGATGCCCCGGCACTCGACGCAGGGGCAGTTTGCTACGACCCGTGTGGGATTTGCGTGGAACCAAACGCAGTGGTGGTATACGCACAATAGTGGCCTCTCGTGGGCCTCCTCTAAACTGCAGGCTCAAATTCAGCAGGTGGACATTGTGAATCGTCGCAATATTTGGGTCGTTGCAGCATCTGGCCCATCGTCATTCAGCCTTTACCATTCCATCGATGAAGGTCGACGTTGGGAGGCCCAACCCCTCCCAGCATTCTGAGAGTCGTTATTGTTTGACAACTCATTCTTTAAGTCTTAATAACAGGGAGCTTGGCTAAACAAAACTCAAAAAACTCTCATATCTTAGGAGTAGTGGAGAAAGGATCTTGATGGTGTTAGAGTCGATCGCGACGGGCCACTCAATCCCTGAAAGAAGTTATCCCGAATGTCTAGTCCGGCCTTTGTAATCCCGCTACTTCAGGCACCTCACCCCAGGTGTCTACCGCTTTAGGAAAGTAGCGCTTTCTCCCAGGGCGGGTCGTTTGGGTCCCTGTACAAGAACCGCGACTATGGATGCATTATCAGCCCCGAATACCAAGAAGAACAAGCTGTACACCCAATGCTAATTCGGTTGGGACGTTGGTGGTCATCCTCGTATCTGTTTAGCGTGTTCATCCAACAGGTATCGGCCAGGATACAACGCGCCTCAACGCAGCTATGGAGGCTTCATGCGGATTGCTACACCGCCGCCCAACACCATTGGAATCATGAATGCCGCAATGGTTGACGCCGGAACTTGGCGATTGCCATTGTGACCCAGGGTATTGGGCAAATACGACGTTCTCAATCATGGAGGTTCCTCTACTTCCGTGCCCGCTGACAATCAGGATTTCGTTACTGGCGTTCGAAGAAGGGTTGAATACGGGCGGCCTGAGCCGGAACTGTCATGTCGACCGCCGCCTTAAGAGTTACGCTAACACGGGCGGAGACAGGGTTGGAAGTGGGGCCAACACCAAATGCCCAGCGTGGAGGGAAATAGGCCGAACAATTCCACGATGTAAGCGTCGCTGAGGCATATCAGTATCGTGTACATTTCCTAACGAGGTCTTTACGAAACTTCTTAAACCGGTGGATCAGTTCTCCACACAGGCGGTTCTTGACATTGGTTGTGGGAGACGCCAGAGCGCGCGGGAATTGGTATCCGAGGTGGGCAGGGTAGATGTCGTCGACTTTCCGCCAGCCATGATTGATGGAGGTAATCGGGTATCCCATTACACAATACAGGGGTTCTTAAATTTAAATGCCCTGGCATCCGTGGGGCCGCTTTTCGGGCCATCCGGCTGCTAGCGTGTGGAGATCCCCGCGGCTGCACGCAATTAGGCGTAAATTCTTGGTGCGGTTAATACCCGATTGTGATGCGCGCTCACAATTATTAGGGACGGGTGACTGAGCCTTTTTGACGATTCCCCGACTATCCCAACTCGAAAAGCGGCAATCGCCGACGATCCATGCCGAGCCACCAGGCCAGAAGAGCCAAAACTACCCAGAAAGCGGCGTGGATGAATCGCAACCCGGGAATCCATAAGGACAACGCCAGGGCTAAGGACCACCATGGAAGAATACGGCCTGGCCAAAAGTGAAAGCAGTGGGCTTCCTTGGCCGCCATGATGGCGGCCGATGCGAGCGTAAAATCCCAGGCCCCCACGGGCCACACGATCCATAATAGGAGGCCAATCAGAGCCAACCCGCGGACGATATGATGCCACCGGGCTATCCATACCAAAAAGGTAACGCTAGCGCTTACAACAGCCAAGGCAGCGATACCTTGGCCGGCCACCGCCAGGGGCTGACTAGACATCAAAAGCCCCAGCGCGTGCAAAGATACTCCCAAGGCGTAAAACACGAGGGACCAACGATACCATTGATCCCGGGTTTTGGGATATGGAGGCATTTTCACCCCTGGGGGTGGAGTCAGGTGCTGCACCATTTCTTTTTTAGTTGGTTTCACCAAAATTCCCTCTCCCGTTATGGTTTTGAAAGCGAGCCGGGCACGGCCGATGGATTCAGGGGGTGAAAGGTTAGCCCATGCACACCGACGCCGTATTGGTAAACCATGGTTCCTCCGATCGAAGCTGTCAATGTGATCATAACCACGGCAGCTATGGTAAAGGTGGTGGATAGGATGGTCTGACGCCCCCGGCCCGACCGGCCTAGTGACCATCCGCTCCGCCCCTCGTGCGCGCGGGGATAACGGGCCGCAACCCGCGAAAGAATGGCCAATACGGTAAAAACGCCGGTGAATACGGCATAAATCTGATGCGTGCTTAAAAGAGCTATAGTGGTGGGTGTCCAGGATACCCACTGTTCGGCCAACACGCCCGCTGCGGCGGCTGCAATCCCGGCAATAAATCCCAAGACTAATAACCAAAAGCTCGAGCGATCCAAAAAGCGATCGGGTGATCGCCACACTAGTCCCAAAAGTCCCGTCAGTACGCTGCCGTATAAAAGGACAATAGGGAAATGCACCAGCATGGGGTGAATAACCGGGGGAAAAATGTGTGTGCCAATGCGAATCCATAATTGCAAAAGGCTGCTCCAGGCTTGTTGCATCGTTCGATCTCCTCCATGCCACTACAACAATAGTATATTTCGAGAGTAACGTTCAAGTTTACCGACTTCTAACGCGGCTGGTTGCCCACCTCGACAAAAAGCGGTATAGATGGAGAAACACTGAAACGGAGGGAATGGCCATCGACATCCACACGCGCGCGGTTCAACCTCCCCAAATGGATTGGCCCCAAAATTCCGCAGTGCCACCCTTATATCAGACGGCGGCTTATACGTATAAAAGCCTTGAACAAGTGGATCGCATCTTCCAGGGAACGGATGACGGTTACACATACACCCGTGCGGGCAATCCGACGACGCGGGCGTTTGCTGACCTAATTGCCTCCTTGGAGGAAGGCGAACAGGGTGCTATTGCTGCGTCGGGCATGGGGGCGATCTTGGTCGCTGTTTTGGCGCTTGAAGAAAGTCCGGGTCCCCTCTTGATGGCGCGTGAGATTTATGGAGGATCGTTGGGACTTGTGCGGCGAGTCCTTGAACCGCTAGGGTATCGTTTGGTTTGGGTCGATACGCATGCTCCGGAAGCCTGCTTGGGAATTATGCGCGAGAACCCCGGAGGCGTGTTGATCCTAGAGAGTATTTCCAACCCCCTGGGCCGGGTGTGCGCATTGGATACGCTGATTGAAAGTGCACACAGATCGGGCGTCAAGGTTATCGTCGACAATACTTTTGCCACCCCCTATCATGTGCGCCCGTTGAGATTTGGCGCTGATTTGGTTGTGCACTCCGTCACCAAATTTATTGCAGGCCACAGTGACCTTATTTTAGGGGCGATTGTCGGTAAAGCAGATATCATGAAAACCGTGGACAGCTTAATCAACCTCATGGGAGTCACGCCCGATCCCTATGCGGCTTGGCTGGGCATGCGTGGGGCCCGTACACTGGCCTTGCGCATGGAACGGGCATCCGACAATGCCATGACCTTGGCGACCGTATTGAAAGACCATCCTGCGCTGGCTCAGGTCAACTACCCGGGATTAACCCGACATCCTGACTACAATGTGGCCAAACGAATTTTGAATGGTGGATTTGGAGCCATCTTCGGATTATCGCTCAAAGGCGGTCGGACAGCGGCCGAGGAAGTGATTCGCCGATTGACCATTGTTCCCTTCGTCCCCAGTCTGGGCGACGTGATGACCACCATCTCGCATCCTCAAGTCGCATCTCACCGTGAATTAACCCAAGCCGAACAAGAGAGAGTGGCTATCGATCCTGGGGTACTGCGTGTTTCCGTAGGGATCGAGAATGTCCGTGATTTAATTGAGGACTTCACCAATGCTCTCTCGGGGTTGGTGCTGGGATGACGCTTTCTTTCGGAGCACGCGTAATACCCGCTGGAGATAGTGCGGTTCTGTTGGAATTCGGAGAGGTGGTATCCCCTGCGATCAACCGTCAGGTGCATGCGGCCAGACGAGCCATCGTCACGGCTCAGATTCCGGGAATACTCGCGGTGGTACCGGCCTTTTCCACCATATTGGTCCAGTATGAACCCTGCACGGTCTCCCTGGCGGCTTTAGTTGATCATCTGGACAGTCTTATGGTGGATGAAAGTCCGAGGCAGGGCGGGCGCACCATTGAGGTGCCAGTGTGGTATGGGGGCGAGGCCGGACCGGACCTGCTCCAAGTCGCCAAGGCGCTTAACCTTTCGCCCCAGGACGTAGTAGACGCGCATACCGGGCGTCCGTTTTATATTTATTGTCTGGGATTTTCACCGGGGTTTCCTTTGGCCGGCATGTTGCCACCGGAACTAATTTTGCCGCGGCGCCAAGTGCCGCGGACCCAAGTTCCGGCTGGAACGGTGGCGATTGCGGGGTCTCAAACCGGCATCTATCCTGCCCCTTCGCCGGGTGGTTGGCATCTGATCGGGCGGACTCCGTTAGCGCTCTTTGACTGGACGAAGCATCCGCCTTGTCCTTATGAGCCGGGTGACCGATTGTTGTTTGGGGAAATTTCCGAAAAAGAGTATCGCCAGTGGGCGAATGCGGGTTGAGGTCAACGCAAGGCGACTCGTGATAATTTAATGCTGTGAGAAAGGTTGTTGTCTGAATCATGCGGATCCGGGTTATTCGGCCAGGGTGGCAGACGATTGTTCAAGACCTGGGGAGAACTGGCTACGAAGCCTGGGGTGTCCCGGTATGGGGAGCGTTGGATGAATACGCCTATCGGTGGGCCAATTGGCTTTTAGGCAATGCGGAGGCGGCGGCGGTATTGGAGGTGGCCGCTATGGGTCCCGAGTTGTTGGTGTTAGACGATGGTGTGATGGCATTGGCCGGCGCCGATTTTTCGGTGACCGTGAATGGTGAGGCCTGGCATCCGGGTGAAGCGCGCGGGTTGAAAGCGGGATCTGAGATACGCTTTGGCCGGCGAAAGAAAGGGTTGCGGGCTTACTTGGCAGTGGCCGGAGGTCTGGCGGTGCCCAAGGTTTTAGGAAGCCGTGCGACGGACCTTACTTCTCGTGTTGGCGGCTATCAGGGTCGTCCACTCAGAGCCCAAGACGTGGTTGAGTCTTTGGGTGATGAGGCACCGAGTCGCAACACCAAGCGATTGACAATGCGACCCCGAACCGTTTTTCGCGTTTTTCCGGGTGCGCGTTTGGACCGCCTTAAGCCCGGGACGTGGGGCCGACTGTTATCACACGAATACAAAGTTTCGCCCGAGTCTAGTAACATAGGGTTGCGTTTGGAGGGCCAGTCTTTAGTGCCGCCCCGTGGCGACTGGCCTTCGGAAGGCATGGCTATGGGGGCTATTGAATGTGTCTTGTCGGGACAATTGGTGATTTTAATGAAAGCCAGGGGCAGCATCGGGGGTTATCCGGTGGTGGCTCACGTTGCCCAGGTAGACTGGCCTTCTTTGGCGCAACTGGTTCCCGGTGATCGGATTCGGTTTGAAGCGGTTACGCTGGATGACGCGTTAAATTTGCTCCGGATTCAACGGGCTACCGTGGGTAGCCCGGCCACGATTCACGTCGTTCAAACCCGGGCGCCCTTTTCGGGGAGTGTGAGTCGGATGGATAATTATGGTCGTTTGCTACCGCGCGTGGGGGAATGGGTGGAGTCGGGAGAACTATTGTTGGTCATCGAGGCCTTGGGGGTACGCCAACCACTTTATGCGGGCGAGAGCGGGGAGCTTGTGAGTATCGTCAATGATGGTGCCCAGGTATCGTATCAAGAGGTTTTGTGGGCGATTCGGGAGGAGCGCGACGCATAATGCCATCCATCGACATCAGTTGCGATTTAGGGGAGAGCTTCAGTCCCTGCGCTGTGGGAGACGATCAAGCGATATTGCCGTGGATTTCTTCGGCCAATATGGTCCTGTGGTTTTCACGGAGGCGATCCCACGGTAATGGATAGGGCGGTCAACACGGAGGCAGCACTAGGAGTGGGAATTGGTGCTCACCCTGTTCCAGATCCCAGGCTAGCGGAGGCTATTGTCGATGCGATTTCCCATGTGGACCACAATGTGAGTCTGTTTACCTACGGTGGCGCGTTGGAGTCGGCGGCCACAAGCCGCGGACTCCCGGTAGTCAAAGAGGTGTTTGCCGACCGCGCGTATTATCGAGATGGCAGTCTGGTGTCTCGTGCGGAAGAAGGTGCCGTCTTAAAAGACCCCGGTCTGGTTGTCAAACGGGTTATAAAGATGGTAGTCGACCATCACATTCTAAGTGTCAAGGGTGATGAACCCGAGGCCATTCCCGATACAATCTGTGTTCACGGGGACACCCCGGGAGCTAGTGCTCTCATTGGTCGGATTCGTGAGGCTCTTGATCGGGCTGGTGTAACGGTCCGACCCTTAAGAGAGGTTCGGGGACTGATTCGATGACGACAGGGCAGCATGTGACGCTTCGGGGGGTGGTGGGGCTGATGCGCCCCGTCCCCCTGGCGGTTTGGAGTGTGCCCACTGTGACGTTCGGGTTTCTAAGTCAACCTTTCTGGGCGAGGAACTGGGGCTATGCCTTAGCGTTGGCCGTTCTAGGTGCCGTGATCTTGCAAGGCCTGATCACTCATGGACTGAATGATTTGTACGATTGGCAGTCGGGTACGGACCTGGAGTCCCCTGGCGTTATTTCGGGGGGGTCCAAGGTACTCTTGCACGGGTCTTTAGACGCGGTTGGTATCTGGCGCACGGTGTGGGTATCCATAGGCATCTACGGGGCGCTGGCCCTCGGCTTGGCCAGCTATCGTGGTTGGAGCGTTTTGCTGTGGGCCGGAATGGGGTTGGCGGGATCCATCGTTTATAGCGTTCCTCCCATGCGCCTTTCATATCGCCCAGGCTTAGGCGAGTGGGTCGCGCTCTTTCCTGCCATGCTATCCGGTGTGCTATTGGGAGCGTTGGCGGCTAATCCCGCATTATCATCCGAGTCCATCATCGCGGCTGTATGGTATGGCGTTTTTTGCGTAGCATCAGTGATGCAACATCACTTTTCTGATATCGGGGCAGATTGGGCCTCTCATCCACAAAAACGGACAACCCCAGCGTACTGGCATAGGGCCCTGGGCCGGACCCCAAAAGAACCGGTAGTGGCCTATGAAGGGCTGGCCTTGGCCGTCGCGGCTGTAGGTTTCGTACGGGATGTCTCATTTTTCCCCATCCTAATGGCCGTAGTTCTCTTAGCAGTTGCATTTACAGTCTGGACGAGACTTGAGGGGGGGATTGGGCATTTAACCCGGATGGATTTGGCAATTAAGGCATTAGTTCCTATCACCGTGATCGCGGTGGCCATTGGCCGATTCGCCCTCTAAGGGCAGGGTGAGTTAGTAGCCGACCGGGACTCGGCCATGGCCCACCAGGCCAGGGCTGCGACCTAGCCCAGAGTTCAGACGGCGACCACGGCTGTCAAAAAAGGCCTTGATGTGTGCGGATTGGGCCCGTAGCACGACCAAGGCGTACAGAATGAGACCCACAATGCCGATCGTGGCCAGAGTTTTGGGCATAAGAGCGGCTGGCCACTGACTCGGATGCAGTGTGTCTTCAGTCGCGTAGGCCACCGAACCGAATATGCTTAATAAAAATAGCGAAATCCAAAATACCGGATGATGGAGTTGTCGAATGGTACAGAATGCTATGGCGGCACCCACGGCCAATCCATAAGAAATGGCTACGGTGGGTTTGGCAGGGCGGCGCATCAGTTTGGGTGAGAATGGGCCCACCAGCCAACAAGCCACTGTGGAGACGATAAAGATGCGGAGAAAGTGGTGCGGAAGAAAGTCAGCGCCCAAGGCGTAGGTTAGGCGTCATGAAATTTTAACCTACGACTTCTGAGCGATCGGCATTGACATGGGGCCGGATAACATAGTTCCACTGTGAATTTTGATCGTCGGGTCGT
>JAJZXX010000107.1 GCA_021806205.1 Bacillota bacterium
TTATAGTGGCCTGGTCCCATGGCCATAATGAAGACCTTGTTGGCCAGTGGAGTGATGGGCGCCGCCGATAGCGCCACCACCATGGCAATAATCAGGCCATCCGGAGACCAATGGTTGGTCGCGGCCACAGAGATCGCCATGGGGGATAGCACCAAAGCAGCGGCTACATTGCTAATGACCTGAGTCAGCACTGCGGCTAACACGAAAAACACCGCCAAGATGGCGTAGGGTCCCAAGTGCCCCATCACGTGCAATAGAACGTGGGCAATGGCCGCGGTAACCCCAGTCTTGGTCAAGGCCACGCTAAGCGGGGTAATCCCGCCCACCAAGGTAATGATGCGCCAGTCGATGGCGCGATAGGCTCGATCTAATGACAATAATCGGCTGAGGACCAAAACACCGATCCCGGCGGCCGCGGCTACCTGGATAGCCAGAATATTGAGCGCCGCTAAGGCCAACACCCCAACCACAACGCCGGCCACTAACAATTGGTGCCGTCCTGAGGGTGCCGCCTTTTTTTCCACCGCACCAAATACAATCAAATCATCCGATTCTTGTACCCGTTCGATCGCTTGATCAGTGCCCATCACTAAAAGAATATCACCCGCGCTCAGTCTCAAATCGGGTAGCGCCGTGGTATGGGTCACGCCCTGGCGTAAAATAGCCAACACGCTCACCCCAAACCGAGCCCGGAAATGTGTCTCTTTCAAGGAGCGATTGGCCAGCAATGACGAATTCGGTATCATGGCTTCGACCACGTGTAGTTCTTCGTTGCGCAGTCTAAAATTGGACCGCTCGCCACTAGTCAATGCCATTCCATCCTGTTCGGCCAGTGCCATTATGGAGTCTCGATTACCTTGAACAATAATCCGATCGCCGCCCATCAGCATGTCCTGACCACCCGGAACAATTGTCTTCCCTTTATCTCTCAAAATACGCACAACGGAGAGGTTGTTCTGGCGAAAAAAGCGATTGTCTTTCAATGGCTTACCCGCCAGGGGCGAATTGGTTGAGACCGAAACTTCCGTGAGGTAGTCTTTGACTTCTTGATAATTCGTCAGAAACTCATCCTGGGTATCTTTAGCAGGAAGACGCCGGATCCCCCAAAGACGCATATAGAGAAATCCCGCCACGACCAAAATCGCTCCCAAAGGGGTAATCCCGAAGAGCGGAATAGGTGCGTAATGATTGCTAGATAGAGCCGAATTCCCAATAATATTGCCGGCGGAGCCAATCATGCTGAGTAAACCGCCCAAGGCAATTGCAAAAGCCAGGGGCATTAATATTCGGTGAAGCGACATCTGCAGTTTTTGTCGAATGCGCCCCATGGTTGGCAAAAAGATGCTCATCAGTCCCACGTCGGAGATAAAGGTAGAGGGAATGGGGGGCAGCACCATTAACGCCGTGAGGAGGCGGGTCTCGCCATGTTTGCCGATTTGCTCAAACCAGGTAGCCATGCGGTCCGTCACCCCACTAAGCCGAAGGGCTTCGCCGAGCACAAACATTTCCGCCAATATGATGGCTGCATAGGAACTAAAACCACTAAACAGTTGAGTTGTTGACACCAAATGAAAAATCCCCACCAGAGCTAGTGCCATAACACCCACAAAGTCAATGCGCACGCGGCCTGAAACCAAGAGCCCCATGACCAGCAACAAAATCCCCACGGCAATCCACTCGTTCACTAAGCCCTTCCCCCTCGATGTCATATCATGAGCATGCTACCCGACCCCACGGTGCTTCGGCCATGAAGAACTCCGAGTCCGAAGAAAAAAATAATGTAAAAGTGAACCCTTATGTATCAATCTCCGTAACCTCATCATGCCGTACGCCGCCCAATGCTGCAACGCGGCCAGCATGTCCAAACGCATGATACTCGGGTTCCCCGGAATCGGAAGAGCGCATTTTTGACAGTAAAGCTGAGGATCCGTCGACTGGGCCAACCGATCCTCCCTAAAAATCGCCCATCTTATCAGCCGCCCAAACCTGAGTCCCCGCTTGACCTTGTACCACCCGGCACTCCAAAAGCAACACTCGCTCCGTGCCATAGGTGAAGGAATATTGTACGTCCCTTAGAGGATTCAAACACTCTGGTATTTTTCCCGTGCACCCTTGCGACAGCGATGCGGATAGGCGCGGTCGCGCCCTTCACCGTCGGTTTTGTCGCCGCCAACACCATGGACCCCGCCCCAATTACAACCATTGGATCCACCTTCCCCGCCATGAGTGCCTTATGCCACTCGTCCGACATTTCAATTGAATGCCGCATCGCCGTGTGACATATTGCCGACAGAGATCCTAAGGCTCCTCATGGCGGCGCGTAATGCTTCTAAGTCCTGATGGTAGGTACCGACCAGATCCCGCCGATAAATGAGGTACGCCGGATGATAGAGGGCAAATACTGGAATCTTGAATTCCTGAGCCTCGTACAATGTGGATCGGCGTTCGGCGCGCCATTCCATTCCGGTCACGCTTTCAAACGCAACCCGACCCAAGGTAACAATCAAACGGGGACGAACCCGATCCAAGTCGCTTTTCAACCAGTGCCGACAGGCGGCAATCTCGAGCGGTTTGGGAGGCCGGTTGCGCTTGCCCGCTATGCTCGGACGACATCTGACTGCATTGCAAAGCCAAATCCCATCGCGTTCTAGACCCAAAATCTCTAGGATGCGATCAAACCTTTGGCCCGCCGCACCCGTAAACCCCCGTCCCTGGAGATCCTCATTCCGACCGGGGGCCTCGCCGATAAACATAACCTCAGCATCTACCGAACCACGGCCAATCACCACCTGAGTCCGTGTCAGCGATAGCTCACACCGCGCACAAGCCGACTCGTCCTGGCTTAAGAGTTCCGACATTCAGAGCGCCGCCTTTCTCGCAATCCCAGAGTCGCAAGATTCCTTCAATAGCGGTCCATCCCCATACACGGGATTTTTCCACTCAAGATTACACGAAGAGAATCAAGGGCCCAGGAGCGTTTTGGGGAATATCTTCTTAATGACCGATGAGGTCTTGCACCAAAGATGCCACCGTTTTCGAGTCCAGTGTGAACTCATGCTCGTAATGAGGATGCCGTATCTCCAAGACCACCGCGCAGGCCGTTGACAGAGCATCTCTTAATGGGGAATCAAAGCGCCAAGTCAGATAATGAACACTACTCGTCTTTTCTTCAGTCGAACGCCCGGCCTCTGCCTGCGCCTTTACTTGGTGACCGTTAAACGACATCCAAACAGTTTCCTCGATCCCACTAAGCTCCTTTAATAATGTCGGCATGTCGTCCTCCTGTACCAGTTCGATTAAGAGGGTGGCGCCCACGGCCATGCCTTCGGGCAATAAGTCGTTATAACAATCAATTTCCTGTTGAATCAAGTGATCATCCTCGATGTGTTCAATCCGGCACATCTCTTGGACCTGAAATCGCATGGTCTCCCTATTTTCAAACACCATGGAGACTCTCGGTCCTACGTGCACCCGGCGAACGGCCTTTAGCGCGATGATGCGCCGACGCATCTCCTGACGCTCCTTTTCGTATGCCTCTAGACTAATAATGTCTTTGAGTGCTAATGGCTTCATGGCGTGTTGCCCTCCATCAGTCCGTAGGATCGGGCCAAAATTTCTACTGGGTGTACCGGCGCACGATCCGTCACGGTCTCAATTTGTAGTCCGGCCAACGCGCAATCCGAACAGGCTCGACTATCATGGCGCTCGCGGAACCGTTCGGTCACCTTGGCCGACACCTTTATGGATTCATCATAATACGCTTTTTTGAGTCCCCAAGTGCCGTCAATGCCCGCACAACGATCAACCACCTCGACCTCGCATCCGTCAATAGATTCCAATAGTTGCTTAGCGGCTCTGGTTAGACCCTGGGCCTTGGTATGACAAGAGAGATGATAGGTCACCGAACCTGGGCTGGACCGGAATTCTTTCTTGAGTTTGCCGCGCTTCATCGCATCGGACAAATATTGGGTCAGGTCGCGAGTCTTTTCGGCGACCAGCCTCGCGTCCTCCGTTTCGACCAGGGTTGGATAGTCTTGCTTTAACAAGAGTGCGCACGTCGGCTGCAGCGCTAAAATTGTCTTGTTGGCCCGGGCATACGGTGCCAAAAGCGCCACATTGACACGGGCCCGACGAATAGCGCCCGCTATGTCCCCCCCATCGAGTGCCGGCATCCCGCAACACACCTGACTATCTGGCACCACCGCCCGAATGCCATTGTGGCGCAGGACTTCAATGGCCGCCTGGCCGATACCTGGCTCATGATATTCGACCGTACAGGTTGAAAACAAAACCACATCCACGTCGTCCGATGCCGAGTTCGCACGAGCCTGGTGCTCTTTGACCCATTGCGAAAAGCGTTTCAGGGCAAACCGTGGGAGGTGACGGCGTCGATCAATGCCATAGAGACGTTCCATAACGGCCCGCAACCCGGAGTGGTTGACGGACCAATTGCCCAACTTTGGTGCAACCTGCCCCAGTTGCCCCACCCGCTCAGGATTGCCCAGAAATTTGTCGGCACGGGACATGCCCCGTTTTTTAGCGCGAATCGCCTTAGACCGCAACATCAGGCGCGGAAAGTCCAGTTCGTAATGATGCGGCGGGGTATAGGGGCATTTTACATAGCAAAGTTTACATTGATAACAGAGATCGGCGACGCGATCCATTTCCTCGGGTCGTGTCTTAGCAGCATCATTATCGTAACCCTCGACAATTTGAAACAGGGCGGGAAATGACGGGCAAAGATTGTAGCAAAGACGACATCCGTTGCAGATGTCGAACGCGCGTTGGATGTCATTGTGAAGCGCACTCTCCCTCCAGTACTCGTCGTGATGGGGATTGTATTCCATACCGATCCCTCCCGTCGGCGAAGGACGGGGGCTTTCGCCCCCATCTTCGCTATCAATCTATCAATCCTCGAGATTATCCAACCCCTTGGTAAAGCGGCCAGCATGACTCTTCTCAGCCCGGGCCAAGGTCTCGAACCATTCCGCGATTTCCTCAAAACCTTCGTCGTGGGCCGTGCGGGCGAATCCGGGATACATCTGGGTATACTCGTATGTTTCGCCTTCGATCGCGCTTTTCAAATTCGCTTCCGTCGTGCCTACAGGAACTCCGGTAACGGGATCGCCAACTTCCTCCAGGAATTCGAAATGGCCAAAAGCGTGACCTGTCTCACCTTCCGCCACGTCTCGAAAGAGTCCCGCCACTTCGGGACGCCCTTCAATGTCAGCCTTTTGGGCGAAGTACAAGTAGCGCCGATTCGCCTGCGACTCTCCGGCAAAACCTTCTTTGAGGTTTTGCGCCGTTTTGCTACCCAATAACTTTGGCAAGTATCTCGCTCCTTTCATCAACCCGGGATGGATTGTCACTCACCATGATTCTAAGCTATTTAGGCCATTGTAACCATGCCATGCCATCGCATGGGTTAAATAAACCAGAGCAAATCTGGCCCGGGACCTCTCGATATTCGTTTTGTCGCCCACCAGGGAAAGCCTATCACAATACCCCAAACCACACGCCTGCACGAAATGCCTGCCATCGGCCGCTCAGGCCAGTTCAACCGCCTCCAGCGTGGTTTGCCTGTCTTACGCAGGGCACCGCCGGGATTCGCACTCTCGAGCAATTGCCGCGACGTTTCGGATAGGCAAATTGAATGCATTTGTCCTCAATATGGTGTTTTGAGCGATATGGTTAATACTAAAGTCAGTCGCCCGGTTACACAGCTGAGGAAGCCTCTTTGTCCACGGAGGGAACGGGTATAGGTAAGAATGGCGAGTACGCCCCGAGAGCGAAAGAAAGGGGCCAAGGCACGCGGCCATCCCGGTGCCCGTGCATTTACCAGCCGCAACACTGCATCTTTGGTGGCGTCACCACCGACCAAAAGACCAATAGGTCCTCGCCGACAATTCCTGCTATACTGTCCGCAGATGACAAGTGACGGTTTCGTCCTGGGCTTCCAACGCATTAACTGATATACCTGCTGGACAAAGAGCCTCCGATTCGGTTCTTGCTCATCGGTTGATATTTTTCCCATAACAGGGGTTACTTAGGCGGAGGCACTCATATTTACCCAGGGCGTCGGCGCATTGCTTCGGAACCACCTGCCCACTTGTCCTATCCCACACTAAAGACCACGCCACAACCTGAAGAACACTCGATGAGCAAGAGCCTCCGATTCTATACGGTGTGAAGGCTCATTCTCAAATCATGGGATCGACGCAGGTGCCTTGAAACTGGAACACCGCCATGAGGATTTGTACTCAAGGCCAGAGCCGTTCAGTGCGTACAATGTGCTTACCATAGAGGACCTCGAGGAATAGCCGCATAATGGAAACATCTTCTAATGTTCATCCTCGATCCGACGCTTTGAGAAAGAGCCGATGTGAATGGGGACGTAGATTGCGTTCCGACATATAAGGAGGTGGTCTTATGATTTGTACCCCGATCCCAGATGAGGCTATGCAGATACTGCGCGAAGAACGGTTTACGCACCCGCATCCGCGGGTGCAGCGACAGATGGAAGCGGTGTATCTCACCGGCATGGGACTCCCCCGTCAGGAGGTGGCGCGGTTGCTGGGGGTCGCCGCGGGCACCATACGATCGTATCTGGCCGACTATCGCGACGCCGGGATCGAAGGGCTCTGCCGATTCAACCCGCATCCGCAGTCCGCGGCCTTAGGGCCGCACACCACGACCATTCAGGAAGCTTTTATCGCCGATCCGCCGCATACCGTACAGGAAGCGGTGAATCGCATTGAAGAGTTGACGGGCATTCGTCGGAGCGAGACGACCGTGCGCCCGTGGTTAAAAAAAACGGGTTTGGGCATCGCAAAACCGGTCCCATCCCCGCAAAAGCGGACCCCGTCGCGCGAGAACTCTTCCTGGATACTCAGCTCACCCCCGCGTTAAAGGAAGCCCCGTCGGGCACCCGCCACGCCATCACCCACGAAGTGGCGACCATCACCAACACCACGTATATCCATAGCGAGAGTGTCGTGGCCCTCCTGCAACAACTGGAAACACAATTTACCGATCACCCCATCACGGTCGTCTTAGACAATGCCCGCTATCAGCGCAATCCTTATGTAATGGCGGAGGCGGAACGCCTCCAGATTACTTTGATGGGGCTACCCACCTATTCACCCAACCTCAATCCGATTGAACGCCTGTGAAAATTAGTCACAGCCGACGAGCTATGCAGCGAGTACTGGTGGTGCCTCCACGACCGGTATTATCCCACATTTACCCCATTTGAACAGGCTATTATCGACTGCCTCGCAGACACGAGTCCCACACACAAGCAGAAGTTGGCCAGCTTACTATCCCTAAAATTTCAGTTGTTTGATCAGGCTAGCTAAAACGTCAACTTTGATTAGCGGGGAGTATAACCAACTCGATCCGACATCAAAAAATCGCCTTCAGGGCGAAGGCGATCATGAGCATCGATACGATTATCGATTGACCTGTATCAGCGCGGGCATTATGTTCACATCTCGGGTTCGGTCGGGAGTCCCTGCTTTTTTGCAGCCTGTTGCAGACGTTTGTCCAGAGTCCACAAAGGGGCCGAGGTGTCTTGAGCCAAGACGAGATACTGCGCATCATAGGCACTCATTTGCATACTGATGGCAAGAGTCAGGCTATCTTGCGGTCTAACGTGATATTCGGCAATGCCGAAGTTTTGGAGGGCATCCAGTGCTTGTTCGGCAAAGGACTGAGTAATGCGAGACCGTCTGATGGCCATCGTCAGGACGTTCGTGACTTCCGACCAAAATATCGGGGGCACGAGAATGCGCATGGCAGGGTTCTCAATCGCTCCAGATCGCAAGAGCAACGTGGCTTCCTGATGTTCATCAGGAAGAATCCAACTGATGGCGACCGACGTATCCAAGACAACCTGAGAATTCATGATCGACCTTCATCACGCATCTCACGGATTACGTCTGCCGTCACACAAGGGGCAATTTGTTGACGCAATTGATCCATAACCCGAGCCGCTTCCTGACGCTGAGGACGCTGCAATGCCTCTTTGGCACTGCGAGCCATGAAATCGGATAAAGACAGCCCTTGGTGACTGGCTGCGGCCTTGAGTTCCCGATGGGTCTGATCGTCAAGATAGACACTGATTTTATGAGCCATGACTCGAAGCCCCCTCTTCCGATAAAAGCATAACGTCATGACGTTAAAGAGTCAAACCGAGACTCATCCGGTAGCGACTCGCGTCATGACTCGGAAGGAACGAAAGACGACCTGCTTGCCACCACAGCGAACGAGTGAAAAATCTGTCCGGTTAGAGCGCCCAGGCCAACTGCTGTTTTGGCTAATTCTTTTTGTCATGGGTTTGGCTCTTGCTCATCGAGTGTTCTTCAGGTTGTGGCGTGGTTTTTAGTGTGGGATAGGACAAGTGGGCAGGTGGTTCCGAAGCAATGCGCCGAGCCCTGGGTAAATATGAGCGCCAACACCTAAGTAACCCCTGTTCCGAAAATTACATAGGAGCCCTAAATCTCGGGACGGGCATAGCAAAGCTCGCCTAGGCGATCGCCCGGATCGGGGCGCTTAGGCCGGCGCCCATCGGGTCATTGGGCTAC